>CASFSP010000040.1 GCA_949297385.1 uncultured Oscillospiraceae bacterium | reverse complement strand
CAGTCACCATACTCTGAAAACAAGGTATGGTGGCTGTAATTTTTTATTTAATAATGTACAAATTATGAATAAAAAGTAAACATAATGTAATAAAATACATATATAAATGTATATTATTTGCAAAAATTATTGCTGAAACAACTGAAAATATGATTTAAAAAGCCTGATATAATATGTTTATAAAATTAAGAGATTTATTCAAAAATATAATTTAATTAAAAAATACACATATATATTACTGTTATGCGGGCATATGTCGCTTTATTGAAAACATTTTGTAATATTTCTTTGTTAAAAATTACAAATAAGCGATAAATTTTTTTACCTTTTTTACTTAATTAACAAAAATGAACAGTAAGTGAATAAATTTGTTGACGATGTTGTAAATATGCATTATAATTCTAACATACAAACCACACAGTTTGAACACAAATATTTTATTACGGAGGAAACACAAATGAAAAGGTTAATAGCTTTGGCTTTGGCTGTGGTTATGGCTGTTTCTATGGTGGCCTGCGGTGGCGATGGCAATGCATCGGGCACTTCATCTGCCGGAAAAGTGGCTATAATTACTGGTACTGTTTCACAGGGCGAGGAGGAATTCCAGGCTGCTGAAAACATGAAGAAAAAATATCCGGACAGGGTCGTTACAGCAACTTATCCGGACAATTTTGATAAAGAACAGGAAACTACAATTTCCACTGTTGTAAATCTGGTGTCAGACCCGGATGTAAAGGCTTTGGTATTTCTGCAGGCCGTAACTGGTGCTACTGCTGCTATTGAAAAGGCAAAAGAGATTAACCCTGACCTTGTCGTAATAGCCGGTGTAGCAGCCGAAGACCCGGGTGTTATCGGCAAAGCCGCTGATGTAGTTTTGGGCACAGACTCAATTTCCATGGGCAGAACAATTCCCCAGCAGGCTGCGGCGTTGGGGGCCAAAACACTTGTTCACTACTCTTTCCCGCGCCACATGAGCAGCGCCACAACTTCCGCCCGCTTTGCGATTATGAAGGAAGAATGTGAAAAACTGGGTATAGAGTTTGTTGAAGCAACAGCTCCCGACCCGCTGTCTGACGTAGGTCTGGCAGGCGCTCAGCAGTTTATGATGGAAGATGTTCCGAAAATGATTGAAAAATACGGTGAAGACACCGCTATTTACAGCACAAACTGCGGTTTGCAGGAGCCCATCATCAAACAGGTTATAGCAGGTCATGCTATCTACCCGCAGCAGTGCTGCCCGTCACCTTACCATGCTTACCCCGGCGCTTTGGGTATAGAAATTCCCGAGGATAAAGCCGGTGACCTGGAATACCTGATCAATGCTATATCCGAATCTTTGGCAGAGAAAGACATGACAGGCAGAATGTCCACATGGAAGGGCCCGGTCAACATGTCAGTAGTTGAAGGTGCCACAGAGTACCTGATCGACTGGATTGATGCCGGATGCGATCTGAACAACAAAATTGACAACGAAAAATTGCAGGCTTGCATTGAAGAAGCCGCAGGCTCTTCATTTACATGGAGTCAGTTGGAGCTGGACGGTGTCGTTTATGAAAACAACTGGCAGATTCTCGGCGAATACATTACATTCTAATTGATTATTGCATCTTACAATATAATCAGGGATTTTAAGCCGCAAGGCTTGCACATTCGGGGGAGAGTTTTTCTCCCCCGAACGTGTATAATCCCTCTTTTATATGCTTTATATTGATTGTAATTTACAAATCCCTGAAAATTTGTATTACATTTTATTTCTGCATTTGTTTCAGTTTATATATATGAGGTGATATTTTTTGGAAAACATCAAACCTGTTCTTGAAATGATAGACATCAAGAAAGATTATTACGGAAACCAGGTTTTAAAAGGTGTTTCGCTGAAGGTTTTCCCCGGCGAAATACACGCACTTGTCGGCGAAAACGGCGCTGGCAAATCAACTTTGATGAATATATTGTTTGGTATGCCTGTCATCAGCCGGACTGGTTCATACCACGGAACAATTAAAATAGATGGGCAGGAAATGAAGATCGAAACCCCTGCCGACGCTTTGAAAGCCGGAATAGGCATGGTGCATCAGGAGTTTATGCTTATACCCGGATTTACCATTGAGGAGAATATAAAGCTCAACCGTGAGCCGCTGAAAGACAATGTCTTCAGCAAGATTTTTGGTAAATCTCTCAAAAGCCTTGATTACGACAAAATAACGCAGGATACACAGGCGGCTTTGGACCAGCTGGGAATGGATATGGATCCCAAAAGGCCGGTGGAAGGTCTGCCGGTAGGATATATGCAGTTTGTGGAGATAGCCAGGGAGATAGATAAAACCGGAGTAAAATTGCTGGTTTTTGACGAACCTACAGCCGTTCTGACCGAAAGCGAGGCGGAAAGACTGCTGCTTACGATGAAAGCCTTGTCCCGGAAAGGCATAGCAATACTGTTTATCACCCACAGGCTTGAAGAGGTTATGGCTTCAAGCCGGCACATCACCGTAATCCGCGACGGACAGTTTGTAAAATATATGCCTACTTCCGACACCAACGTGGTAGAGATTGCCCAGCTTATGGTAGGACGCGAAGTGGAAGTTATTGAAAGGCACAAGAAAAATCTCAGTGAAGATACAATAATGGAAATAAAGGATCTTCATGTAGATATGCCCGGCGAAGCTGTAAAAGGTGTAGACCTTAATATTAAAAAAGGCGAAATATTGGGTATAGGCGGTCTGGCCGGCCAGGGAAAGATAGGTATTGCAAACGGAATAATGGGGCTTTACCATTCCAGCGGCAAAGTGACTTTTGAGCAGCGAGAGATAAAACTGAACAACCCGAAAGATGCCATAGCTGCCCAGATAGGATTTGTCAGCGAGGACAGACGCGGCGTGGGCCTGCTATTGGATGAAAGCATAGCCCTTAATATGGTTGTGCCTTCAATCCAAAACCAGAAAAGATTTGTAAAAAAACTGGGTCCGATTTCGCTGATTGACCAAAAAGCTGTCACTGAAAATGCTGAAAGATACATAAAAGATCTGGACATACGCTGTACAGGCCCGTCACAGAATGTGCGCAGGCTTTCAGGCGGTAATCAGCAGAAAGTATGTATAGCAAAAGCGCTTACAGGGCGTCCGAAAATAATTTTTGTCAGCGAGCCAACCCGTGGTATAGACATAGGCGCCAAGAGACTGGTGCTGGACACACTGGTAAAACTTAACGAAGAGTATGGCCTGACGGTTGTCATTACCTCTTCCGAGCTGGCGGAACTGCGCAGTGTCTGCGACAGGATAGCTATTGTAACCGAGGGTAAGGTGGCCGGCATACTTCCGGCTGGCGAAAGTGATGCCAAATTCGGTCTGCTAATGAGCGGTATTACCGAAACTGACAGTATGGAGGCGTAAAATGGAAAAGGTAAAAGAAAAAATCAGCGAGCTGGGAACCAGCCGACTTATAGTTATATTATTCCTGATTGTGCTGCTGATAATTGCCACTTTACAGGGACAGAATATGGCCACGGTCAGCAGTGATATAATAAACAGATTTGGAATGAATTTGTTTTTCTCTTTGGCCATGGTGCCGGCAATAATTTCCGGCACAGGACTTAACTTTGGTATTACCATAGGTATTCTGGCCGGTATACTGGGTGGTCTGATAAGCATAGAAATGGGTCTTACAGGACTTTTCGGTGTGTTTGCCGCCTGCCTGATGGCTGTGCCTTTTGCACTGGTGGTAGGCTTTTTCTACGGCAAGCTGCTGAATGCTGTCAAAGGCAATGAGATGGTTGTGGGTACATATGTAGGTTACTCTATTGTATCCCTTATGTGTATCGGATGGCTGATACTGCCTTTTAAAAGCGAAAATATGATATGGTCCATAGGCGGCGAAGGTTTGAGAACTACAATCACCCTTGACGGATATTATGACAGGGCGCTGTCTGACCTGGCTTCGTTTGAAGTGCTGGGCGTTACAATCACAACCGGTATCCTGGTTGTATGCGCCATAGCCTGTTTTCTGATGTTCGTGTTTACAAAAACCAGACTGGGAATATCCATGAAAAGCGCAGGCTCCAACCCTATATACGCACAGGCTGTGGGAATAAATGTAGACAGAATGCGTATCATAGGCACCATGATTTCCATGGTGTTGGGTGCTGTGGGAATTATAATGTATGCCCAGGCTTATGGATTTTATCAGCTGTACAATGCTCCGCTGACTATGTCCACCGCTCCTGTGGCGGCTGTTCTGCTGGGCGGCGCGTCTACAAAGAAGATTAAAATAGGCCATGTGATCTTAGGTACTTTTTTATTCCAGGCAATTATTACCGTTTCCGTTCCTGTGGCTGCAATACTTGCCCCTGACGGAGGTCTGTCAGACGTTGTCAGAACAATTGTTTCCAACGGTATTATATTGTACGCATTAGCACAGGCACGAGGTAATAAATGATGAAAGAGAATAAAATTGATATAAAGAAAATTATTATCGCAAATATAGTGCCCATCGTATTTCTTGGAATTTCCGCTGTCGGTGTGGCTTATTCCGGGGTAAACGGTGCGATAATCATGTCGGATGTTATTTCCCGATTTGCAAGGAACGGATTTTTTGTTCTGTCACTGCTGTTTCCGGTACTGGCAGGCATGGGTCTGAACTTTGGTATAGTAGTGGGAGCTATGGCTGCCCAGATAGGCATACTTATTATATCCATTTTTGACATAACCGGCATAGCCGGCATATTGGTGGCTATGGCCATAACCCTGCCATTTGCAATTTTGTTTGGCTGGCTATCTGCGCTGGTTTCCAACAGCACCAAAGGCCAGGAGATGCTTTCAAGTATGTTTGTGGGATATTTTGCCCACGGTATATACCGGTTTGTATTTCTGTTTATGCTGGGCGGCATTATTAAAATCGACGCACCGGAGATTATGATACCGGGCACAAACGTAGGTGTACGTAACACCATAGACCTTACAGGTGTAAAATATTCGCTGGATAACCTGCTTAAAGTGGATATGTTCACATTCTGCTTTATGCTGGCAGGTGTTGCTGCGGTATGTGCAGTTTATATATACATAAAAAGAAAAACTGTTTCCAAGGCTGCGGTTGCCGCTTTGGTTGTATGCGCAGCCCTGGGCGTCGCAGGAAATATTCTGCCGGCCCTTGTAATGTACAAAAGAGTGGTAAAAATACCTGTTGTAACTTATGCGCTTATAGGCTTGCTTTGCCTTTTTATCAACTTTTTCTTCAAGACAAAGCTGGGCCAGGACATGAGGGCTGTGGGCCAGAACATGGAAATAGCCGAAGTCAGCGGTATAAATGTAAACAAAACCAGAACGATAGCGCAGGTATTGTCAGTTGTTCTGGCAGGCTGGGGACAGATTATATTCCTTCAGAATCTGGGCAACCTGTCAACATACAGCGCCCACCAGAATGTAGGTATGTTTGCATCAGCGGCGTTGCTTATCGGAGGGGCTTCCGTAAAGAAGGCCACCGTTGCACAGGCTTTGCTTGGCACATTCCTGTTCCACTTGCTGTTTAATGTTTCACCGATGGCAGGTAAAAACATATTTGGTTCAGCGGTTATCGGCGAATATTTCCGTGTATTTATCGCATACGGAATTATCGCCCTGGCAATTGCCCTGCACGCTTGGAAACAGGCAATGGGTAAAAAGAACAGCTGATGGTATTTATAAATAAAAGCAATAAAAAATCGCCCTTTATGGGCGATTTTTTATTGCAGTACTATTTAATTAAAATCTTTAAAGTTCGTAACTGAGTTTTAAAACCGGTAAGCCTGCCTGTGCATGGCAGGCTTGTCGGTGACTGAAAATTATATTTCTGCGTGATGGCTTTTAGTCGTAAATATATATATTCACCACATTGCGCCAGTTCAGTGTGCTTTCCAGATAGGTTTCGTAGAACAGGTCTACCCCCACGGTTCCGTTCATAAGCGCTCCGCCGGTGTCAGTGGCTATGGCCCAGCCGTATATAAACTGACCGTCCGGACTTGCTATATACATTTTGGTGCCGTAGGGAATGACATTGGGGTTTACTGCCACAGAGCCATAAAACAGCCCCAGGCCCGATGCGCCGCTTCCCGAAGAGGAATAGTAACCGGTGGATGATACATTTGTCAGCACGCGGCTGTATCCTGTTGGCACGCCGTTTACCACAGTTACCCCATCCGGCCCTGAAAGCGGAGAAACTGCTGTCTTTCCGTAAGCCAGAACCAGTTTATCCACCGGCTTTGTTATAACTTCTACCTTGCTTACCAAAGCCAGCTCCAGCTCGCCGTCAACGTATCTTTCACGATAGGTAACCAGGTTTTTGCCTACCGAGCCTTCGCGCAGGGTGTACTGCCTGTTTTTAAAACGATAAGTAAGGCTGCTGTATTTGTACTCTACGCCAAAAGGCACCTCTTCTTCATACCGGTTATCTACATATTCCACACGGTAGACCCTGATGCTGTCACCTTTTTGTATCTGCGTGTGCAGGCTGGGCTGTGTATAATCGTGTTCTCCCAGGACAATTTCTGCTTTGGCCAGACAGTCGGCAACTGTTCCCTGTGATATCTGAATTTCTGTCTGCGTGCCGTCTGCCGTTATCGGTACCGTAAAGCTGTGGCTTATAGCCAGGCTTTTGTAGTTACCGTTGTAGGATGTGTATAGGATTTGATCTTGCCGCCGGTCATAATTCATATCGGCCATTTCCAGCAGTTTGTCTTCATCGGAAAATGTGGACAGCAGCACCACGGTGTTTTCTTCGTCTGATATTCTGATGATATTTGTAAAAAAGAACAGAGCGGTTGTGGACAGTATCAGCAAAGACATTGCCGCAGAAATAAATATTATTCTGGCTTTGTTTTCAGCAATAAGTTCCAAAATACTCTTTTTTCCTTCTTGCATATAATCTCCTTTTTATTTAGTTTAAATACGCTTAAATTTTACCACGCTGCTATAAAAAAATATGGCAAAAAAAAGCGGTGTAATACCTCCGGGTTAAAAAATAAAACAATTTATTATATCATTGTGCCGGCCTTTTGTCAAAAAACGGAAAAGCAGCAAGGAGATTTAAATAAAAAAACCGCCTCTGACAAGGCGGTTTTTGGTCAGTATCCATATTCAATCCGACAGATTTTTCCGTTTTCTGTGTAAACCCTGGGCACCCTTTTGGGTATAGCACACATCAGCTCGTGGGCAATTGTATGGGTTTTACGAGCCACATTTTCCATGGACAGCTGTCCGCCGCCGCCCAAAACCAGTGCTTCATCGCCGATTTTTATATCGCCGGCATCGGTTATGTCCACCATCATCTGGTCCATGCATATATTTCCTGTCACCGGACAGCTTTTGCCGTTTATTTCCACACTGTGACCGATAAAAGACAGTAAGCGCGGTACACCGTCAGCATATCCGGCTGCCAGTGTGGCTATTTTCCTTTCCCGGTCTGCATGCCAGTTCATGCCATAGCTTACACACCGTCCTGGCTTTACTGTTTTTATATGTGTCACTATTGTTTTCAGGCTCATGGCCGGTTTCAGCCCGGGCAATATAACCTCATCGGACGGCTGCCGCCCGTACAGAACTATACCTGCGCGCATTGTGTTAAACTTGCCGTTCAGCTTGCGTGAAATTCCTGCGGAATTCTGGCCATGAATTATCTTCAAATCAAAGCCCCGCCTTTGGGCCGCATCCAGCGCCATGTCAAACAGCTCCATCTGTTTTTCGGTGTACAGCAGCCGCCTTTCGTCCAGGCTGTCAGCAGCGGCAAAATGGCTGAACATGCCGGAAAATTTCAGGTTGTGCATGTCGCGCAGCTGTCTTATCTGAGACAAAGCGCTTTCAGTATCATTTACCATGTCAAATCCCAGCCTGCCCATTCCTGTGTCCAGTTTTATATGACAGTCCACAGGATACAGTGCATTGGCGTTCAGCTGTCGGGCGTACCGCAGGCTGAAAACTGTCTGTGTAAGGTTGTTTTTAAACAAATCATAGGCTTTGTCCGGCCGGGTGTATCCCAGGATAAGTATCGGTTTGGTTATACCGTGGTTTCTCAGCTGCATAGCTTCGGCAAAAGATGATACGCATAGGCCAAATACGCCCATTTCCTGATATGTCTTTGCCAGGAACGGGGCCCCGTGTCCGTAAGCATCTGCTTTTACCACCGCGTAAAAAGGACGGGAAAAGGTGTCGCGTATCAGCCTGTAATTGCTTTTTATGGCGTTTATATCAATCTGCGCCCAGCAGTGTTTTTCTTTAAGTTCCATTTTGTCACCTATTTAACCCTTTTAATACCCCAGCCGTCCAAGTCTTTTTTCTGGAAAGCATTCAGGCTTTTTTTTCTGAAAGACGGGTCAGTTCTGCACCTGTCGGTGATAAAATCCTTCATTCTTTGTCGGTTGGTAACGCCATCCATGGGACAGGAGGATTTGACAATCGGCCGTCCCAGTTCTTTGACAGCTCTTTGAACATCGCTTTCTTCCGCCAGCGCCAGGGGCCTTATCATGGTAATATCTTTCCTGGAAAGATAGGTAACAGGTGAAAATGTACCTATCCTGCCTTCATTCCACAAATTCATGTAAAATGTTTCTATCGCGTCGTCCAGATGGTGCCCCAGAGCTATTTTGTTGCAGCCCAGCTCCTTTGCCATATCGTGCAGAGCGCCGCGCCTCATCCTGGCGCACAGGGAACAGGGATTGTCTTCTTTTCTTTCGTCAAAGATAATCGGCCCTATATCGGTGCGTTTGATTACATATTCAATTCCGGCATTCCCGAACAGCTTTTCCAGCGACGAAAAGTCTGCATCGCGGGAAAAAAACCTGGGATCCAGTGTCAGAGCCACCATATCAAATTTGACATTTATGTATTTCTGCACCTTTGCCAGTGCCAGTGTCAGCGCCACGCTGTCCTTACCGCCGGACACACCGACGCATACCTTGTCGTCGTCCTGTATCATATCATACTGTACTATGGCCTTGCGTACCAGGCCGCACAGTCTTTCAAAATATTTTGACATATTACCTCTTTAAAACGGCCGCAAAGACCGGTAAATTTATAAAATATAAATACGGCCTGCCTTTGCCGGCAGCCGGTATATAATACTTATATGTATAAAAAGTATATAGTTTTATCAAAAACTTGTCAAGGCGCACCGCAGGCGGAAAATTTATATATAATATAAAATTTTTCTGGTGTTTTTGTATCAGTTGTACAGTATAAAATTTAATTTGCCTATTAAGAAAAACAGAGTAAAATATATGAAAAACAGAGATATAGAGAGATATATTGTTTATGATTAAATTTTATGCCGAAAATCGTTGACTTTTACCCCTCTTTTTGATATATTATTACTGCACCCGAAAGGGCTTTTAATTTTGTTAAACACTATCTATAAAAAATTTATCAGGGGGATACTATGAGTACTTTTCTTCAGAAACCGGAAGCAGTAGAGCGCAAATGGTATGTTATAGACGCCGCCGGCAAACCGCTGGGCCGCGTTGCCGTTAAAGCTGCTGACCTGCTGAGAGGCAAAAACAAAGTTACATTTACACCTAATGTAGACTGCGGCGATCATGTTGTTATCATCAACTGTGACAAAGCTGTTCTGACAGGTTCCAAACTGGACAAAAAATTCTATCACCATCACACAGGCTGGATCGGCGGTATGAAATCCGTTAACTACCGTACATTGATGGCTACAAAAGCTGACAAAGCCATGATGCTGGCTGTTAAAGGCATGCTGCCTGCCAACACACTGGGCGCAAAAGCTTTGACAAGACTGAGAGTTTACAAAGGCAATGAGCACAAAAACGGCGCTCAGAAACCGGAAGCTGTAGAGTTTTAATTTGTAGGAGGATAGGATAATGTACGAGACAAAAGCATATTTTTACGGCACAGGCCGTCGCAAATCTTCCGTTGCAAGAGTAAGAGTTTACAGCGGCAGCGGTAAAATCACAGTAAACGGCAGAGACATCGACGATTACTTCGGTCTGGAAACACTGAAACTGATCGTTCGTCAGCCCGTTACACTGACAGAAACAGCTGACAAATTTGACATTGTTGTTAATGTTGTTGGCGGTGGTGTATCCGGCCAGGCCGGCGCTATCAGACACGGCATTGCCAGAGCTCTGTTGCAGTATGACGAAAATCTTCGTCCCGCACTGAAAAAAGCAGGCTTCCTGACAAGAGACCCTAGAATGAAAGAAAGAAAGAAATACGGTCTCAAAGCTGCTCGTCGTGCACCGCAGTTCTCAAAGAGATAATTTCTCACAATATGCAAAAATACCCCGGAAGGTTTTCCTTCCGGGTTTTTGTTTTTTAAAAAAGTAAAAGTATGTAGATTTCATACAAAGTATGTAAATATCAATTAACTTATAAATTATTTTTTTAAAATGAGATAAATTTAAATTAACAATATTATTGAAAATAATAAAGGCCTTTAGATTTTCTTAAGAATAGGTGATACCAATGTACAAATAATACTTATACTTACGTTTGTTTGGATGTACATAATGTTTTATAAATATAGGAAGGATTAATTGTGAAAAAAGCATTTTCAAAATTTTTTACAATAGCTATATGTTTTTGTTTATTATCTGGAATAACTTTTAATGCTAATGCAGTAAGAATTTCTAGCTGTTTAAATGACAATCTTGTTCTCAATGTTTACACATGGGGAACGCCTGCGGTTGGGGACAAAGTCAGCTTATGGAATGACGAAGGAAATTTAGAGCAGAGATGGATACTCAGCGGATCCAATAATGCTACGTATATTGTAAGCATGGCTAATAGTTCAGTTACTTTAGCATGCGCTGGAAACTATTCAGCTGTAATGGAGTATAAAAATGATGTTTATGGAGAATGGCAGCAACACTCTATTCAATATGGAGAAGGTACTGTAAGACAGTTCCCTAATAAAGGAACTGGATATACTTTACGTTTACGCGTAGCAAATGACGCTACAAGCGGTAGCTTTGCTTATTACGGAGACATTGGTGCTTTTGAATCTGATACATCTCTTAGCTGGCGTGTGGTATGATGAGAACCTTAAGAATTTATTCGTTTTTCTTATTACTTACTTTAGTATTTCTTTCTGGATGTGTAGAAAAAGAAGCGTATGTAAATGATGATATGTTTCATACGCTGACTTTAAGCTATGGTGCAAATGATGTGTGTTCTGTCAACGGTTCAATTTACAAAACTGAGCTCAGCGAAGACGGAAAATCAAGTATAATAAAATATATAGATAAGGCCGGCGCAGAGGAAATACCCCTTTGCAGCAGAATTGAATGTACTCACAGTGATGATACCTGCACAGCTTTTGTAAATGACGGCTCGCCTTATATTTTTGCATCTTACACCGGCGACTATGTGTATATTATACATAAGGACTTTACTGATGATGGATTTATAACATTGATATCATCAATGAAGAGTAACGGCGAGGACAGGAAAGAGATTTATCGCTTAAAAAGCGATGAAAGTTTTTTGTATCCGATTATGGTGGTGGGATATAACAACACACTGTTTATAATGAAGTATTCTTTTGCCCGGGAAGATATTGAAGAAACTTTGGTGCAGATAGATTGTCAGACGGGAGAAAGTGCTGATATACACAAGTTTGCCAACGGAAGCAGCATTCTAGGCGCTGACGGAAAAAAATTATTTGTCTGCACTGAGCCATATACCGGAGAAAACCAGACGACAATAACTGTGATTGACCTGGAGAAAAATGAAATAAATGAAAATATAATTCCCAATGAGGGAAATCATGCTTATTTTTACCATGACCAAAATATATACCGTATAAATGGCAATGACAGTCTAGACATACAGCTGGTAGACCTGGAAAGTAAATCTTGCAGTACAGTATATAAAAATGAGGCATATGCTGCAAAGTGGTCATTTGATGTTTCATGTGTAATTGATGATCTGGTTATAATCTCTTACAGGGATGCGGAAAATAATATGAAACGCCTGGCTTACGATTTTTCATCAAGTAAAACTTATGACCTGACCTTAAAAATAACAGGTGAAGATGAGCGAGAAGCCTTTGTGACAATACTTGGATATACAGATGATTATTATTACGTGGCCGCTAATTCTGCTTTGAGGGATATGTACTATCTCACCCCTGACGGTACATACGAAAAAGGCCGATACACTGTCCTGGAAAAGAGATTTATGAAAAAATCAGACTATTTAAACAACACTGAAAAGTATATTTAATCTGTATAACCCCGGAAGCACTGCTTCCGGGGTTATTTTATCAAATAAATTTCACTGGCGATAATTGTACAAAATTTTTTATTATGATATAATTAAATCAATAAAACTTTATATTTTTAAACAAACAACTTGAACATGCAGGTGATGGAGCGATGAACCGTAAGAGATTTAGCATTTTGGCAGACTTTGATATTCGGATAAGGTTTTAGTTTTTACAGGAGAATGGCTATGGCAGACACAAGACTTACAAGAGAAGATTTGCAGGCAGTGAAAAAATATGTATTGTACGGCTTTTGCAGCAGGGGCGCAGTCATTATAATAATACTGTCCAACTGCATAAGATTTGTAATTGACCCAAATACATATGAAAGTATAAGGATGATCATAAGTGTTGTCACTTACGGTGGACTGGCCGGTGTGTTTTGGGGTTCGGCTTCCGGCAGGGAGTGGGTCAATATTAGCGAAAAGCTGTATGCGGCGGAAAACAGCCCGCAGGGCAAGCGGCTGAAACAGCGGACAACCATTTCATATATTATCGGTTTCATTTCGATAGCAATAGGTTTGCTCGCTCTGTACATGATGTGGCAGGGACTCAAAGAGGGGGTAGAACGCGGAATGATCCTGTGGCGGGGATTTTATTTCAGCCTTGCCCTGGAGCTGATAGCCTCTGTATTTCTGTGCAAAAAAGCGCTGAACAGCATAGACCGGATGGATATTTAGCGCAAGGCAAACAGAAAGCTGTTTGATAAGGAGGGGCACATATGACACAGGAATTGCAGGATAAATATGTAAAAAAGCTAAACACAACATACACATGGATGCTGTCGGTTATATTTTTTGCTTCCACTGATGCACTTTTCAGAATTATGGAGTTTAGCAGAAGCAGCTCTCCCTACTATGCATTTGTAGGGGTGTTTCTTGTGGGCGGCGGAATGATTTCCATTGTTTCAGACAAGGAATTTGCCCCTTTAGTCACCACAGATGTCAAAAGAAAACTTATATTTTTTGCCCGGTTGTTTATAATACCGCCGCTGGCAGTGCTGGCGTATGAATTTGGTCTGGCGTCAAAAAACATCCTTTCAGAAAACGAATACAACGGTATAGTGCCTAACTTGGTTTATATAGGGCTGTGCCTGGTGTCGGCGCCGTCTGTAAAAGGAATAATAAATAAAGCCAAGGCCGGAATGCGGCGGCCGAATATTTTGCCGGAAGAAATACAACAAGCCAGAAAAAGCCTGCTGTTTTCATATCTTACAGCGCCGGCTGTCATTGCAATGTGGTATGCCCTGTGTATATTTTTTGTGCTGGAACGCTTTGATTCTCCCAAAACCGGGATTGCATTAGGTGTGATACTTGCAATAATGGTACTGGTGCTGGTAGTTGCCGCCCTTATAGACAACAGGCAGCTGTCTGAATCGCTGATGAAAATAAGGATGCAGCGGCAAAGCAAAAGGCTGAACAGAATATCCACCGTGAGCAATGCTGTCTTGTGTATTGTGGCACTGATATGCCTTGTGCTGGCGTACTGCGCTGTAAAAACCGGTTATGCCGACAAGAGAATTATAACAGCGGCTGTGGTGTTGTATCTGCTGTCGCTGATATGGGCCGCGGTAACCGGCCGCCGGGCGGTGAAAGAGCTGGACAGTCTTGAGTTTTAGCTGTCGAACAGTCGTTTTAAATAAGTCTGAATAATAAATTGACACTGTCTGTAAAAACGACCGCATTCATGGGCGGTCGTTTTTATATCGTCAGAATGTTTTATATATTATTACACAATGTAAAGCTTATGACACTTGTTGTAAATTCGGCACATTGCAATAAACAAAACCGCCGTTTTCTCCGCTTTGTAAATCTGCCTGTACAATAATCTGTTCTGAAGGGGAAGGGTATACAAAACATTGGGCTTTTATGTTTCCGTCCTCATCCCGGTTTAAATAAAAGCACTGGCCGGTGATGTACCTGTTGGCGCCGGCAGGAATAAGATAACTGTCGGTTTCCCGGCTGTAATACTGCTGCAATATATCCTGCTTTTCCATGCCGAAAAGGTCTTTCAGCGCCCTGTCTGTTTCGCCCGCTTTTACAGATATTACATCCACGCCCCGGCTGTCTGTGAAAGTTGCGGCTTCCATGTTGTATATGTTCTGGTCTGCATAGCACAGATTTCTGATAAATGTCAGCAGGTCTTCACCTTCCAAAGTTTTTGCCGTTCCGCTTTGGCTGTCAAATCCCTGTGCACACACCAGGCCGCTGATGGATATCAGGCTTATCTGCTGTGACAAATCGGCACTCTTTTCCAGAGCGGTGTTGGAGTGGATTTTTAAATTTCCGTCTGTGTCCGTCAGCTTCATCAGCATGCGGTCGGCGGTAAATGTGCCGGGAAACTGGATAATGTATTCCAGGCATGTGTATCCGTCCTGCACATAAATATCGGTTATCACCGTACCCATAAGAGAGCCTATTCCGTCAGCCCGGGGCAGTGTGTCGCCTGTCCGGTCGTATCTGTCAAGAGTGCGGAAATATTCCGCCGCCTGCTCTGCGCTTATATCAAAATATTCTGCCGCCGCCGTGGCCAGGTCTTCCACCGGAAATCGTCCGTCAGCGGTGACATTTTCCTTTAACACATCGTCTGCAAGCACAATGTTTTCCGCCGCAATTTTCATTCCGGCCAGCGGATATTCTCCCTCTGTCAGCCGCTGCACGCTGTCCCATTCGTAGGGCAGGGTAAAGTGTGCAACAGACAAAAGTTCATATGCTTTTTGTGGGGAAATTTCCATCGGTCTGTTTATAGTCCGGTTGGGCGCGCAGCCGCAAGCCAGCACAAAAGCTATAACGATGGCAAACAACTTTTTCATGATAAAAGCCTCCTTTTATCCACATTATAGCAGGGCTTTGACATGCTTGCAATATTCACAAACAATGGTATATAAGCAAAATGAAATTTAAAAAATTATGTAAATATCACTTTTTTGCAAAATAAATCATTAATTAATATAAAAATTCAGATAAAAAATAAGCGGCGGAAAACCGCCGCCGTTTTTTGTATAAAATTAAAATACAGGCAAGAGCTTTTGGGGCTCACTTATTCTGCCGGTCAGCCTTTTCTGCTTCCGTCCGGATATTTTTTTGCCGGCTGTCGCCCTTCACTTTTTTCAAATAGTAATCTATTGATTTTCTCCGCACAATGTATGCGGCCAGGGCAATTATAGCTACCTGTGCCAGAAAAATTAAAACAGCGATCAGGTATGACGGCCATAAGGTTATATAATATTGTAACCAATGGCTGAGAGTAAATGCTGTAGAACTCATAAATACATCTCCTCTGTAATTGCAAAATGTTCATCTGAATAGCATAAGTTTAATAAATTTTTGTTTTATAAGTATATTGTATCAGATTTATTTAATATCGTCAATTTTAAGTGTAAAATTATGATGTTTACAAAATTAAATATAGAAACATTAAAGCTCAGACTTCTGTCACGATGTGATAGATATCAAAACCAAAAAAGAGATTATCAGAAAGAGGAAAATTGCAGCAAATGCAAGGAAATTGTTTTTGCCGTCATCTGCTGATGAGCTTTGGCGGTGCTTTGATATATAGAGGCGTGTATCTGTACGGCGCAGTTTTCTTTCTTCTTCGGCTTTCAGCAGACACATCGGGTCATCCCTGTCAAGGAAAGATTTATATATCCTTTCCAGACTTTCCATATCTTCATCGGTGGTAAAAGAGTCACTTTCATTGCTGTGGGCAATCTGGTTTCTTACCCAGCGCAGATGTTTAAGTTGTCGGTAAAATTCCCAGTTTTTTAAAATAACGGGGTTACCGCTGTTTTGTTCCAGCAGTTCAATGTACCGGCTGACACCGCCTGTGCCGTACATATCTTTCAATGTATTATCCAATCTTTTATATCCGGAGAAAAACTCCATATCAATGTTAACCATATTTTCACCTGGCTGTTTTTTTCAATTATACCACAGAACTCTGCAACAAAAAATCCCCTCTGAAAAGAGGGGATTTTGATATATGTAATTATTCACCCAGGAAAATTTTTGACAGTGTAATCGGGTCTACATATTCGCCGTCTTTGTATACACGCATGTTGCCGGAAGCGATTTCGTCAATCAGGATAACTTCGTTGTTGTTGTATCCGAATTCAAATTTTATGTCGTACAGTTCCAGACCTTTTTTGGAAAATTCGTCAGCAACAATTCTGGTGATTTCCTGTGTCTGTTTTTTGGTGGCTTCGTACTGTTCGTCGCTCATAACGCCCATCATAACCAGGCCGTCTTTTGTTACCAGCGGATCGCCTTTTTCATCGTTTTTAAATGTCATTTCCACATAGGCGTCCAGAGGCTGTCCCAGCTCTACATAGTCGCTGTATCTCTTGTAGAAAGAGCCCACAGCACGCAGGCGGCATACAACTTCCAGGCCTTTGCCGAAAGTTTTGGCCGGCAGAACTTCCATTGTGCCCTTTTCCACATCACAGGAAACGAAATGGGTTTTTACACCTTTTTCGTTGAGAATTTTGAAGAATATCTCGCTCATCTTCAAATTCTGTTTGCCGATGCCGTCGATAGACAGGCCAACGGTATTTGCGCCCGGGTCAAAAACGCCGTTTTCGCCTGTTACAGTATCCTTGAACTGCAGCAGATAGTTGCCGTTGTCCAAAGCGAAAACATCTTTTGTCTTACCAGAATAAATTTTGTTCATAACAGCCTCCGAAAAATTTTTTAAAAACCTGAATAAATCCATATAACTTTTAAAAAAGTCCATAGCAAAGGCAGTTTACGGCTGCCTTGTAGAAACGGGCCGCCCTTATCGCTGCCCTTATACGGAAAAATTCTTTTGGCAAATTAAATATATCACAGATAATCTTATTTTTGCAATGCAAAAGAAAAAATTTCTTTATGTTTGTATATTTGTGCAGAATGGTGACAAAGGCGGGAAAAATATATGTAAAATTTGCACAGCGTCCCGCTTTAAAACAGGACGCTGCACTTAAAACATTATTTATATGCTGCCGGGAGGAGATTTTTTCGCCTTCAGCGCACTGGACATCGGGGGAAGCGAGAACACAAACGGAATTAATTTGGCGCCAAGGTACATATCAAAGCTGATTATATCGTCGATGCCAGTAAGAAACAAAACAAAGCATATGCCGGTGGCCGCCAGGGCAACAGCTGTGTTTTTTACCACAGGCTTTAAAACTTCTTGTTTTAACGCCATGCAGAAAAGGCAGAACAAACTTTGTATAATTATCATCACCACAAACACTTCATATCCGCCTGCTCCCCGTAACATATCCATCAGATATACGACGGCCATAGCAATTACCACTATGACAGACAGTATGAAAACCAGGGTTAAATTTACTTCGCCGGCTTTTCGTGCGCCGGCGGAATCCCACCGGCTGCTTTCGTCTGCCGGTTTGTCTTTGTCCGCCATCTCCTTTAACTTTGCAACATTATAGGCGATTGTCGGCGCCAGGGTGCTCCAGAACAGCCAGTAGGTCGCCGCTTCGCCTGTGTTTGGCTTGCTTGCTACTGGGTACAGACACATCACCGCCGTTATTGCGGCCATCTTCATGTTGACATCTTTGTTTTTGTTGGCAAAGGTCAGGTACAGCTGCGCTGCTGTTACAGCGCCTGCTATGGCCAGTACCAGGCTTTTGTGCGCGCCGGCCGGTACAGCCACTGCCACGGCTATATACGAACCTGTTTAAATAAACAATATCATTTTAATCAGGTGGTTTTTGCCTTTCATAATTCCGGCTACCTTTATATATCAAAGACCATAGCTTTACTTTATAACATAATTATAACATACATATTTTTTTGTAAAACGGTTTTCTGATTTTTTAAACATTTTTTGTCTGCACTGTAAAGCGTTGTATAATTTACCCAAATTTGACAGAAAATTTTTATTTAAAATACTGCAAAAGTTAAAACTTGCAAAAACAAGCTGTTTTTGCTTGTAAAATTATTTTGTTGATGATAATATGAAAGTGTAAATTTGATATCTCATCCATATTAGTCCGCGGATTTGGCGCGGAAGTCTCTACGTGATAACCTAATTATCTACGCTATGGGTGTACTTGGGCTTGTTTTGCGGCAAGCTCTGTTACGCCTTTGTATTTTTTTTTGCAAAGGCGTTTTGTTTTTAACGGAGGTAAAATTATGAGCAAAAAAGTGGCGATTGTAATCGGCAGTGACTCTGACCTGGCAGTAATGCGCAAATGCGCCGACAAGCTGGACAGCTTCGGGGTGGAAAATGAAATCAGAATTATGTCAGCTCACCGCACACCTGCGGCTGCCTGTGAGTATGCGGCAGATGCAAAAGCGAACGGGTATGGGGTTATTATAGCCGCAGCCGGGAAAGCGGCACATCTGGCCGGAGTTCTGGCGGCCCACACCACACTGCCCGTAATAGGTGTACCAATTAAATCATCAACATTAGACGGCCTGGATTCCTTGCTTTCCACTGTACAGATGCCTTCCGGCGTGCCTGTGGCAACAGTAGCCATAGACGGCAGTGAAAATGCAGCTATCCTGGCCGTTCAGATTTTGGCCCTGTCTGACGAAAAACTGGCCGCCGCCCTTCAGCAGATGAAGCTGGATATGGAACAGGCAGTTATGGAAAAAGACAGAAATTTAAACGGGAAATAATTAAACAGGAGGAATTTTACCATGGAAAAACTGGAACAGCTTTATGAAGGAAAGGCAAAAAAGGTATTCAGGACAGATGACGACCAGCTTTATATCGTATCATATAAGGATGACGCCACCGCCCTCAACGGCCTCAAAAAAGGCAGTATCGAAAACAAGGGCATTGTAAACAATCTTCTGACAAACTACCTCATGCAGCAGCTGGAGGAAAAGGGTGTGCCCACCCACTTTGTCAGACAGCTTTCCGACAGGGAAACACTGGTGAAAAAAGTAACCATAGTTCCGCTGGAAGTTATAGTTCGCAACATAGCTGCCGGCAGCCTGTCAAAACGCCTGGGCATTGCAGAAGGCACACAGCTGGCCAGCCCGGTGCTGGAGTTCTGCTATAAAAACGACGAGCTGGGCGACCCGATGGTAAATGATTATCATATATATGCCATGAACATCTGTTCAGCAGAAGAACTGCGGCAGATTTCATCAATGGCTTTTAAAGTAAACGATTTTCTCAAAGAGTATTTTTCCGGCCTGGGTATAACGCTGGTAGATTTCAAGATAGAATTCGGCAAAACAGATGACGGCAAAATTATCCTGGCAGACGAGATTTCTCCCGATACATGCCGTCTGTGGGACAGCAAAACAGGCGAGCACCTGGACAAAGACCGCTTCCGCCGCGACCTGCCTGACACAGCCGGCGGTTACAGAGAGGTTATAAAACGCGCTTTGGGAAAGGAGATATAATCTATGTGTGAAAAAAGCTGTGCGGAATGCCGAAAACTGCACGAAGAATGCGGGGTTTTCGGAATAGCAAGGCTGTCGGATGACAGCGTGGATGTAAGGGAAGAAACCAGGTATGCCCTGTATGCTCTTCAGCACCGCGGCCAGGAAAGCTGCGGTATCTCCGTAAACGACCACGGCGTAATTACCACTGTAAAAGATGTGGGCTTGGTGCCGGAAGTGCTGTGCAATGACCGGCTGGAAACATTGCCGGACGGACAGATGGCCATAGGTCATGTAAGATATGCCACCACTGGCAGTGCCAATGCCATAAACGCCCAGCCTATTTTTATCCGCCATGCCAAAGGCACTTTGTCCCTGGCGCACAACGGCAACCTGACCAATGCCGCTGCAATCAGACAGGAGTATCAGAACCAGGGCATAGTTTTTCACACCACCAATGACACAGAGGTTATCGCCTATACCATCGCCAAGGAGCGCCTGACCAGCAGCTGCATCGAAGAAGCTGTTGAAAAAACAATGGAAAAGATAGTCGGCGCATATTCTCTGGTGATACTTTCCCCCAGAAAACTGATAGCCGCCCGCGACCCCATGGGCTTCCGTCCGCTGGTCATCGGAACACTGCCCGGCGGCGGATATGTGTTTGCCAGTGAAACCTGCGCGCTGGACGCCGTGGGCGCAAAATACCTTCGCGATGTAAAACCCGGCGAAATTGTGGAAGTGCTCGAGGGCAAACTTCAAACCTATAAACAGGGCAAGGACAGGGCGGAAGGTTTCTGTGTTTTTGAATTTATATATTTTGCCCGTCCGGACTCTGTGCTGGAAGGTCAGAGCGTACACCGGGCCAGAAAACTGGCCGGTGCCCTGCTGGCCAAGGCTCATCCGGTGGATGCTGATGTGGTCATCGGTGTGCCGGACTCCGGCCTGGATGCCGCCCAGGGTTACGCCGCCGAAAGCGGAATTCCCTATGGCGTAGGCCTTTTGAAAAACAGATATATAGGCCGCACATTTATACAGCCAAAACAGTCACAGAGGGAAAATTCGGTTAAGATAAAGCTGAACGCCATATCTTCCACAGTAAAGGGCAAAAGGGTGGTAATGATAGACGACAGCATTGTCAGGGGCACCACCAGCCAGCGCATTGTAAAACTGCTGCGTGATGCCGGTGCCACCGAGGTACATATGCGCGTCACCGCACCGCCTTTCACCAACCCCTGCTATTTCGGCACCGATGTGGACAGCAAGGAAAATCTTATCGCCTGCCGAATGAGTCATGAGGATATTGAAAAAAGCATCGGCGTTGACTCCCTGGGATATCTCAGCGTGGAAGACGCAAAAAAACTGGCTCCGGATTCTGACTGCGGTTTCTGCGTCGGATGTTTCACCGGCGAATACCCGGTAGATACTTCCGGAGTGCGGCATAAAGATAAATTTGAAGAAAAACTGAAAAAGTTGTAATACAGGTGAAGATATGAAAAATTTTTCTGACAGCTATAAATCTGCCGGTGTTGATGTGACAGCCGGATACGAAGCAGTAAGACTGATGAAAGACAGCGTGGCCAAAACAACCACCGACGGTGTAATCGGCGGTCTGGGCGGTTTCGGCGGCATGATGCGGCTGGATGTAAAAGATATGAAACAGCCGGTGCTGGTATCCGGCACTGACGGCGTCGGCACAAAGCTGAAGCTTGCTTTCCTGCTGGACAAGCATGACAGCGTGGGCATAGATTGTGTTGCCATGTGTGTAAACGATATAATCTGCTGCGGTGCAAAACCTTTGTTCTTCCTGGACTATGTGGCTGTGGGCAAAAACTATCCCGAAAAAGTTGCGGCAATAGTAAAAGGCGTTGCAGACGGATGCGTACAGGCCGGCTGTGCACTGATAGGCGGCGAAACTGCCGAGATGCCAGGTTTTTATCCTGTGGATGAATATGACCTGGCCGGATTTGCGGTGGGTGTCGTGGACAAAGAGAAAATACTGGACAGCTCCAATGTAAGCCGGGGTGATGTTATCATAGCTCTGCCTTCTTCCGGAGTTCACTCCAATGGCTTCTCTCTGGTGAGAAAAATATTCGGTATATCGGAGCAGAACAACAACCTGTCAGAATATGTGGAAAGCCTGGGTGCAGGCCTGGGCGAAAGCCTGCTGACACCCACAAAGATATATGTTAAACCGGTATTGGCACTGCTGGAAAAGGCGAATGTAAAAAGCATAGCTCACATCACCGGCGGCGGTTTTTACGAAAATCTGCCCCGCGCCCTGCCCGAGGGCAAAAAAGCTGTGATAAAATACAGCGATGTGAGGGTACTGCCGATTTTTGACCTTATACGGCAAACAGGCAATATCCCTGTGCAGGATATGTACTCCACCTTCAACATGGGTGTCGGCATGATGATAATTGTCAGCGCAGATGAAGCGGCCAAAGCGCTTGAAATTCTGAAAGAAGCCGGTGAGGACGCCTATGTAATAGGAAAGATCGAAGACGGCGAAAAGGGCGTGGAATTATGCTGAAAATAGCTGTTCTGGTGTCCGGCGGCGGCACCAACCTGCAGGCGATAATTGATGCAATTGACAGCGGCAAAATCACCAATGCCGAAATTGTAAAAGTGATCTCCAACACCGCCAAAGCTTACGCGCTGGAAAGAGCCAAAAACCATGGTATAGCCACCGCGGTGGTAAGAAAAAAGGACTGGCCGAACAACTGCCGGTGGGAAAAAGCACTGGCGGAAGAGATAGAAAACAGCGGAGCGGACCTGGTGGTATTGGCAGGTTTTCTGTGTGTACTGTCGGCGGATTTTACATCAAGGTTTCCTGACAGGATAATAAATGTACACCCGTCACTGATACCGTCCTTTTGCGGCGAAGGCTTTTACGGGCTGAAAGTTCACGAGGCGGCCCTGGCCAAAGGAGTAAAGGTGACCGGCGCCACGGTGCATTTTGTCAACGAGCAGGTGGACGGCGGCGCAATTATAGCGCAGAAAGCTGTTCGGGTACTGCCCGGCGACACACCGGATGTTTTGCAGAAAAGGGTAATGGAACAGGCCGAATGGGTTATTTTACCCCAGGCCATAGACGATATTGCAAACAACCGCCTTTAAATTGCGATATAATAATGTATAATAAATGTATATTAAGTATAAAGGAAGTGCTGACAATGGTTAATATTGAAAAATACCTTGGCGAAAACTCATATCCCGGCCGTGGAATTATAATCGGCCGCAGCGGAAAAAACACTGTAATAGCTTATTTTATAATGGGACGCAGCGAAAACAGCCGCAACCGCATATTTTTTGAAAGCGAAGGCGGCATTCGCACCAAAGCCTTTGACGAAAGCAAGCTCGGTGACCCGTCTTTGATAATCTATGCCCCTGTAAGGGTTATCGATGGCATGACAATAGTCACCAATGGCGACCAGACCGATACGGTGTATGATTTTATCAAAGAGGGCAAAACCTTTGAAGAAGCTTTGCGCACCAGAGAGTTCGAGCCCGACGGCCCCAACTTTACCCCCAGAATTTCCGGTATCGTCTATCCCGACGGCACTTTTAAACTGTCCATACTGAAAAGTGACGCCGGAAACGACAGCCAGTGTGTAAGAAACTTCTACGAATATCCTTCTCCTCTGGACGGTCAGGGCAGAATTATACACACATACAAACAGGACGGCAGCCCCATACCTTCCTTTGAAGGCGAGCCGGTGGCTTTCGGCCTGGAAGAAGAGGACATCGACAGCTATGCCGCAAAAATCTGGAACAGCTTGAATGCCGACAACAAGGTAAGCCTGTTTGTAAGATACATAAACCGTGAAGACGGCAGCGAGCAGAGCAGAATTATCAACAAAAATGTGTAAGGAGAAAAGCAAAATGAAAGAACTGGAACTGAAATACGGCTGTAACCCCAATCAGAAACCTGCAAAAATTTTTATGGCAGAGGGCGAGCTGCCGGTGCAGGTGCTCAACGGCCGCCCCGGATATATAAATTTCCTGGATGCCCTCAACGGCTGGCAGCTGGTCAAAGAGTTGAAAAGAGCCACAGGCCTGCCCGCCGCCACATCCTTTAAACATGTTTCTCCCGCCGGCGCCGCTGTCGGTCTGCCGCTGAGCGATGTGCTGAAAAAGATATATTTTGTGGAAGGCATGGAGCTGTCTCCGCTGGCCTGTGCCTATGCCAGAGCCCGCGGCGCTGACAGAATGTCCTCATTCGGCGACTACATTGCCCTCAGTGATGAATGTGACGAGGCTACTGCCAGAATTATATCCCGCGAGATTTCCGACGGCATAATTGCCCCCGGCTACACAGATGCCGCCTTTGAAATTTTGAAGAAAAAGAAAAAAGGCAATTATAACATTGTAAAGATAGATGAAAACTACATCCCCGCTCCCATCGAGCACAAGGATGTTTTCGGTATCACTTTTGAACAGGGCAGAAACGAACTGGATATAAACAAAGATATGTTTACCAACATTGTCACACAGAACAAAGAACTGCCCGACAGCGCAAAAATTGACCTGGCTGTTGCCATGATAACACTGAAATACACCCAGTCCAACTCCGTTTGCTATGTAAAGGACGGACAGGCCATAGGCATCGGCGCCGGACAGCAGTCCCGTATTCACTGCACCCGCCTGGCCGGTAACAAGGCAGATATATGGTGGCTGCGCCAGCACGAAAAAGTTCTGGGCTTGCAGTTTGTTGACGGCCTGGGCAGGGCAGACAGGGACAATGCCATAGATGTTTATATCTCCGACGAGCATGATGATGTGCTGGCCGACGGCGTATGGCAGACACGTTTCAAAGTAAAACCCGAAGTGTTCACCAAAGAAGAACAAAGACGGTGGCTGGACAAGCTGACAGATGTGGCCTTGGGCTCTGATGCTTTCTTCCCCTTCGGCGACAACATTGAAAGAGCGCACAAATCCGGCGTTAAATATATTGCACAGCCGGGCGGAAGCATACGCGATGACAATGTTATCGAAACCTGTGACAAATACGGCCTGGTAATGGCATTTACAGGCATCAGACTTTTCCACCATTGATAAATTTTCAAAAGGAGTAAGGTATGAAGATTTTGGTTGTAGGAGGTGGTGGGCGTGAGCACGCCACCCTGAAAAGCCTTGTAGGCGAAGACAGACAGCTTTACTGCGCGCCGGGTAATGCCGGCATTGCAAACATTGCCAGTTGTGTTGATATAAAGGTCAACGATATACAGGGCATTGTGGATTTTGCCGTAAAAGAAAAAATGGACCTGGTGATAGTTTCTCAGGACGAACCGCTGGTGCTGGGTATGGTTGACGCATTGCAGGCCGCCGGCATAAGGGCGTTCGGCCCGGACAAAGCCGCGGCGATAATCGAAGGCAGCAAGGCTTTTTCCAAAAACCTGATGAAAAAATACGGTATTCCCACCGCCGCATACGAAACTTTTACAGACAGCGCCAGCGCCGCCAGATATGTAAAACAGTTGGGTAAATATCCGGTGGTCATCAAGGCCAGCGGCCTGGCTTTGGGCAAAGGCGTTATAATAGCCGAAGATTTTGCCCGGGCACAGGAAGTGATTGTGGACATGCTGGATAATTCCAAATTTGGCGAAAGCGGCAGTGAAATTGTAATCGAAGAGTTTTTGCAGGGCACCGAAGTGTCGGTGCTGGCATTTACCGACGGCAACTGCCTGCGTCCGATGATAAGCAGTAAAGATCACAAGCGCGCTTTTGACGGCGACAAAGGCCTTAACACAGGCGGCATGGGCGTAATTGCCCCCAATCCGGCTTATACACCGGATGTGGAAAAACAGGCCATGGAACAGATTTTCATACCTACCATAAAAGCAATGAAGGCCGAAGGCAGAACCTTCAAAGGTGTTTTGTATTTCGGACTGATGATAACAGCCGACGGCCCAAAAGTTATAGAATATAACTGCCGTTTGGGCGACCCGGAAGCGCAGGTGTGCCTGTCACTGCTGAAAACCGACCTGCTTACAATAATGAACGCCGTTATAGATGAAAAACTTTCGGATATAACAGTGGAAAACGAGGACGGCGCCGCAATAATAGTGATGATGTGTTCCGGCGGTTATCCGGAAAAATACGAAAAAGGCAAGGAGATATCCGGCCTGGATGAAAAGGGACAGAACCGGGCCTTTGATTATGTTTTCCATTCCGGCACGGCAAAAAAAGACGGCCGGTATACAACCAACGGCGGCCGAGTCCTGGGCTTTATGTGCAAAGGAAAAGATATAAAACGGGCACAGGATAAAGTTTACGGTGCCATAGATCAAGTCAGCTTTGAAAACAGCTTTTACCGCAGCGATATAGGAGGCAAAAGGTAATGGTATACAGAGTGTATGTCAGCAAAAAAAGCGATTACGCCGGCGAGGACCGCGCCCTTTACAACGACCTGAAACAGTCATTGAACATCAAAGGTCTGCGCAAGGTGAAAATATATAACCGCTATGATGTGGAGGGGGTAGACGAAGAAACCTTCCGGCAGGCGGTGAAAAACATCTTTTCCGAACCTCAGGTGGACGATGTCTGTTACCGGATAAAAGCGGACGAAAAAACCTTTGCCACAGAACTTTTGCCCGGTCAGTTTGACCAAAGGGCAGACAGCGCGGCCCAGTGCATACAGTTTGTAACATCTGCCCGGCGTCCGGCGGTAAAATATGCCAGAGTAATAAAGCTGTCAGGCGACATCAGCCGGCAGGAGATGGAAAAAATCAAAAAGCATATCATAAACCCGGTAGAATCCCGCCTGGCGGATCTCTCAAAGCCCGAAACGCTGGAAACCGTCTATCCGCGGCCGGAGAAAACCCCGGTGCTGACAGGTTTCAACCGGATGAGCGGCGGAGATTATGAAAAATTTATCGCTGAATACGGGCTGGCCATGGATGCCGACGACCTGGCTTTCTGTCAGCGGTATTTCAAAGATGAAGAAAAGCGCGAACCCACCCTTACCGAACTGCGCATGATAGATACATACTGGTCAGACCATTGCCGCCACACCACCTTCAACACTGTCCTGAACGAAGTGGAGATAAGCCACCCGGCGGTAAAAGCCAGCTATGAGAAATACCTGAACATCAAAAAAGAACTGTACCCTGACACAAACAAACCCCTTACACTGATGAGCCTGGCCACCATAGGTGCCAAATATCTGAAAAAGGCAGGCAAGCTGAAAAACCTGGACGAAAGCGAAGAGATAAACGCTTGCAGTGTGAAGATAAATGTAAAGCTGGAAGAAGGCAAAAGTGAAAAGTGGCTGCTGATGTTCAAAAATGAAACTCACAACCACCCCACGGAAATAGAGCCTTTCGGCGGTGCGGCCACCTGCCTGGGCGGCGCTATACGCGACCCTCTGTCAGGCAGAAGCTATGTTTACCAGGCTATGCGCCTTACAGGTGCGGCCAACCCACTGGCACCGCTGGAAGACACACTGCCCGGCAAACTGCCTCAGAGCAAAATATGTCAGACAGCGGCCGCCGGATACTCCTCTTACGGCAATCAGATCGGCCTTGCCACAGGTCATGTGGCAGAGGTTTACCACCCCGGCTATGTGGCCAAGAGAATGGAAGTGGGCGCTGTAATGGGTGCTGCTCCGGCAAAAAATGTAGTCAGGAAATCCCCTGTGCCCGGCGATGTGGTTATACTTCTGGGCGGCGCTACCGGCCGTGACGGCTGCGGCGGTGCTACCGGCTCATCCAAATCCCACACAGTCACATCCCTGGAAACCTGCGGTGCAGAGGTACAGAAGGGCAACGCCCCCGAAGAAAGAAAAATCCAGCGTCTGTTCCGTGACCGGCAGGTTACAAGAATGATAAAACGCTGCAACGACTTCGGTGCCGGCGGTGTGTCTGTCGCCATTGGCGAACTGGCAGACAGCCTTGCCATAAACCTTGACGTGGTGCCGAAAAAATACGAAGGTCTTACCGCCACCGAATTGGCTATCAGCGAAAGCCAGGAGAGAATGGCTGTGGTTGTCAGCGCGGCAGATGCGGATAAATTTATCGCAAAAGCCAAAAAAGAAAACCTGTCCGCCGTAAAAGTGGCGCAGGTTACAGACACCGGCCGCCTGGAAATGTTCTTTGAAGGCGAAAAAGTGGTCAGCCTCAGCAGGCAGTTCCTCAACAGTGCCGGCGCGGTAAAATTTGCCGATGTTGCTGTAAGTGAAGATGCCATAAAATCTGACGAACCACAGCAGGATGTGGAAAAACAGTGGCTGGATCTGATGGCAGATCTGAATGTGGCCGGCCAACGCGGTCTGGTGGAACGCTTTGACTCAACAATAGGCGCTTCCACAGTGCTTATGCCCTACGGCGGTAAATATCAGGCCACACCGGCTCAGGCAATGAGCGCACTGATACCCACCCTGGGCAAATCCACCTCAACAGCCAGCCTTATGGCCTGGGGATTTGACCCTTATCTTGCCGGTCAGAGCCCGTATTATTCCGCTTACTACGCAGTTGTTTCCTCCACAGCCAAAATGATAGCTGCCGGCGGAGATATAAAAAATATGTGGTATTCCTTCCAGGAATATTTTGAACATCTGGGCAAGGACAAAACCCGCTGGGGCAAACCCTTTGCGGCTCTGCTGGGCGCACTGGAAGCCCAGCTGGCTTTGGGAATAGGGGCAATCGGCGGCAAGGACAGCATGTCCGGTTCTTTTGAAAATATAGATGTGCCCCCGACGCTGATTTCCTTTGCGGCAGGCGTGGCTGATGCAGAAAATATAATTTCTCCCGAATTCAAGGCCGCCGGACACAACCTGTATTTCGTTGAACCCCAAAAGGACGAAAACGGCCTGTATAATGCTGACAGCCTGGTAAAAACCTTTACAAAGGTTTCAAAACTTATAAAAGAGAAAAAAGTTGTATCCGCATGGGCAATAGGTTTCGGCGGCATGGCGGAAGGCCTGGCAAAAATGGCTTTCGGCAACCGTATCGGCGTCAAACTGTCACCTGATATGACACAGCGGCAGCTTTTTGGCAAATGTTACGGCGGATTTATCCTGGAAACAGCTGTCCCGGTAAGAATAGGCAAAAAAATCGGCGTTACCATGCCTGATTACAAAATAAAGCTGTGGCGCAGGGCTATTAAAATTGACAACCTGCAAAAAGCTTATAACAAAACCCTGGAGCCGGTATATCCCACACTGTCCGGCGGCAAGGTGAAAACCTATCCCAACCTGTCTTACACTGACAGAAACACTGCCGCCCCGCGGATTAAAACCGCAAAACCCAAAGTGCTGATACCGGTGTTCCCGGGCACCAACTGCGAATATGACACCGCCCGCGCCTTTGCCGAAAACGGAGCTGAAACAGAAATACTGGTTATCCGCAACAGCAAACCGCAGGATATTATGGACAGTGCAAAACGCCTGGCAAAATCTATCAAGAGCAGTCAGATCGTTGCCCTGCCCGGCGGCTTCTCCGGCGGTGACGAGCCGGACGGCAGTGCAAAATTTATCGTGTCACTGCTGAGAAACAAATATGTTGCCGAAGAGATTGAAAACCTGTTGCACAGCCGCGACGGCCTGATGTGCGGTATCTGCAACGGTTTCCAGGCATTGATAAAGCTGGGTCTTGTGCCTTTCGGACATATTACCCCGGCGGACGCAGGTGCTCCGACGCTGACATTCAACACCATAGGCCGCCACCAGTCACGCCTGGTGCGCACCCGTGTTGCCAGCGTCAAATCCCCGTGGCTGATGTACCACAATGTGGGAGATATAAACACAGTGGCTATATCCCACGGCGAAGGCAGATTTATCGCCACTGACGAGATGCTGAAAAAGCTGATTGAAAATGGTCAGATAGCCACCCAGTATGTGGATATGGACGGCAACGCAACCGACAATATAGACTACAACCCCAACAACTCCATGCTGGCGGTGGAAGGTATCACCAGCCCCGACGGCAGAGTGTTCGGTAAAATGGCCCACAGCGAAAGAACAACAAAATACACATACAAAAATGTTCCCGGTGTGGAAAAACAGCTTATATTCAAAGGTGCGGTGGATTATTTCAAATAATACGCTGAGAAAAAGACGCGGAGTTTCCCGCGTCTTTTTTCTGTCTGATTTATGCTTCGGACAAAATTTTGCGCCATGACTTTTTATGTGATATACTTAAATAAAAATATATGCAGGTGAAATTATGGACATATGGGAAAAACTTTATGACGCGGCAAAAGTACAGTATCACCCCCGGCAGGTTTCAGCGTTTATATATGCCCACCATGTGGTGTGCGCCATAGAAAGTGAAAACGGACAGATTTTCACCGGCTTCTGCATTGAAAGCCGGTGCGGTGTGATGGACCTGTGCGCCGAAAGGGTTGCGGCACTGGATATGTACGCCCACAGCGGACAGACACTGGTAAAAAGACT
>CASFSP010000039.1 GCA_949297385.1 uncultured Oscillospiraceae bacterium | reverse complement strand
CAATTTCTTTAAGTAAGTTAAGTATCGCTGTGGCGAGGACGATTTTTCGAGGGTATCGTCCTCGCCATTTTTATTTTTCTTATTCACTTTATCACATTTTTCCGATTATCATCAGACTGCCTTAAAGTGGTAATATATATTGCACGAATTTTGCACGAGCACGGAGAAAAGTAAAAAGATAATCAAAAGCACAGTAAAAGCACAGTTTTTTAATTTTAGTATTATTATAAAGAAAAAAATAAAGGTTCGAATCCTGTCATCCCGACCATGTTTTACAGCTGCGGTATTATACCGCGGCTGTTTTTTTATAAAGCTTTATGATTTATATGTTCGGGTTTGTAAGATACGAGAACTTTTCAAAATTAAATTTTTCATACAAAACTATTGAAAGCCATGATTGCCTTTATAGATTCTGTTATTAGAGGCATATAAAAATCCGGCAATTATAAAAAATGCTTTCTGCAACCGGCAGTTGACAAATTTCCAAGTCTGATTGATTGCAGAAAAACCGGAAAAACACTATACTTTAAGCGAAAACAATGATAAGGCAGGAAAGGTATATGACACTTGCAGAAAAAATAATGAGTTTAAGAAAGAAAAACGGCTGGTCCCAGGAAGAGCTGGCCGAAAAACTGAATGTGTCCAGACAGTCGGTTTCCAAATGGGAAAGTGGTGTCAGCATTCCGGATATATCCAAAATTTTGCTGATGGGCGAGATTTTTTCCGTCACAACAGACTATCTGCTGAAAGACAGTGAGCAGGACGAAAATTACCGGCCGCAGCTGCCGGCCGGTACGGAAGACAGTGAACAGTTTGACACTTTTGAAACCGAAGGAGTGCCCGTCAGCCTTCAAATGGCAGGGGAGTATCTGGAACGGGTAAGGGGTGCTTCTTCTTACATAGCCTTCGGCGTGTCATTGTGCATATGCAGTCCGATAGCTATTTTGCTTTTGGCAGCAGCCCAGGAAGAAAAGCTTTTATCCATAAGCGAAAACCTGGCGGCTGTCCTGGGTTTGTCCGCCCTCTTTTTGCAGATAGCAGCAGCGGTATTTATATTTATCACCAAAGGGTTTTCCCTTAACAGATACGAATTTATTGAAAAGGAAAATTTGGCTTTACAGTACGGAATAGAGTCTATGGTTTTGAGAAGAAAGGAAGCTTTTCAGCCTGCTTTTAAAATGAGCATCGCCGTCGGTGTGGTGATGATTTTGCTGGCTTTTATTCCGTTCCTTGCCATAACTATAATGTCCCGGACTGAATTTGCCACGGCGCTGAGCCTGTGCTTTCTGCTGCTTGTGGTCAGCTGTGCGGTATTCATGTTTGTAAAAAGCGGTATGATATATTCCAGCTTTGACAAACTTTTGCAGCAGGGGGATTACAGTATGGAAAACAAGGCCAAAAGCAAAAAGCTGGAAGGCTTTGTGGGGGCGTACTGGTGTGTTGTCACGGCGATATTCCTTGCTGTCAGCTTTATAAACAACAGCTGGCGGATAAGCTGGGTGATATGGCCTGTTGCAGCCGTGGCATTTGCCGCAATATATACATTTCTCCACCGGTATATAAAAGGCAAATAAAATTTAAGCGGATATAAAAATAAAACCTGCTTTATATCGTAAATACGGTATAAAGCAGGTTTTGCTTTTGTATATAATTTTTACAGCAGATTACCGGGAACACAGCTGTCCACTGTGGAAATCGGTATAGTCATTTCTTCCAGCACCTCCAGCAACACCCTTACAGTGTCCAGTGAAGTGAACACCTGCAGGTTGTTCTGGATGGCGCTCTGGCGTATTGCAATTCCGTCCCGGTCGCCTTTGTCGGAGGATACAGGGCGTGTATTTATCACATAGCTTATGCGGCCGGAATGTATAAGGTCGATGATTTCACGGCTGCCTTCGCTGATTTTCTTTCTGGAACGGGTTCGTATGCCGTTTGCTTTCAGGAAAGCGGCTGTGCCCATGGTAGCCTCAATTCCAAATCCCATGTCGTAAAATCTTTTTATAAGCGGCAGGGCTTCCTGTTTGTCCTCGTCGGCAATGGTAACAAAAACGGCACCGTATATGGGCATTTTTACTCCGGATGCCACAAGAGCTTTGTACATTGCCCTGTGCAGTTTCCTGTCATATCCTATGGCTTCACCGGTGGATTTCATCTCCGGTGACAGGTAAACATCCATACCCTTGAGCTTTGAGAAGGAAAATGCCGGCGCTTTTACATAGTAGCGCCTTTTTTCTTTGGGGTATATGGTGTTTATACCCTGCCGTGGCAGGTTTTCACCCAGCATTACCAATGTGGCTATATCAGCCAGGCTGTAGCCGGTCGCCTTTGACAGGAAGGGAACAGTCCTGGAAGAACGGGGGTTGACCTCTATAATGTATACATTGTCTTCTTTGTCAACGATAAACTGTATGTTGTACAGTCCTATAATGCCTATTCCAAGGCCCAGCATACGGGTGTAATTGATTATGGTGTCTTTTACCTTGTCTGAAAGGCTGTAGCTGGGGTATACGCTTATAGAGTCGCCGGAATGGACGCCGGTTCTTTCCACCAGTTCCATAATTCCGGGAATGAATACATTTTCACCGTCGCACACTGCGTCAACTTCCACTTCCTTGCCCATGATGTATTTGTCCACAAGGACAGGCTTGTCCACATCTATGTCAACTGCGTTTTGCAGATAGTGGATAAGGGTGGCTTCATCGGCGACAATCTGCATGGCCCTGCCGCCCAGAACATAGCTGGGTCTGACCAGTACCGGGAAGCTCAGCCGGCGGGCGGCTTCCACGCCTTCCTGCACGCTTGTGACGGCTTTGCCCTTCGGCTGTGGAATGTTCAGGTCAAGAAGCAGTTTTTCAAAGCTGTCGCGGTTTTCTGCTTTCCGTATCGCATCACAGTCGGTGCCGATAATCTTTACACCTCTGTCCCGCAGGCTTTGTGCCAGGTTGATGGCGGTCTGTCCGCCAAGGGTCACTATAACACCTTCAGGTTTTTCCAGGTCGATTATATTCATCACATCTTCGGTGCACAGAGGCTCGAAATACAGTTTGTCAGAGCAGGTGTAGTCGGTGGATACTGTTTCGGGGTTGTTGTTTATTATTATCGCTTCATACCCGAAACTTTTGATTGTCTGTACAGCGTGTACTGTGGAATAGTCAAACTCCACACCCTGGCCTATCCTTATGGGGCCGGAGCCCAGCACAACCACCTTTTTCCTGTCAGAAACCACCGATTCGTTTTCTTCCTCGTAGGTGGAGTAAAAATAGGGGATATAACTGTCAAATTCGCTGGCGCATGTGTCTATCATCTTGTATACAGGAATTATGCCGGCCGCCTGTCTTGCCGCAAAAATTTCCTTTTCGTCTTTGTTTTGGCAGCGGGCGATAAACCTGTCGGAGAAACCCATTCTTTTGGCTTTGTAAAGTGTGTCGCTGTCCAGAGGGGAGACTTTCACAGCTTCTTCCATAGCAACTATATTGTTTATTCCGTCTATGAAAAATTTGTCTATCAGGCTGGCTGTGACTATATCTTTTACCGGCACTTTTCTGCGCAGCAGCTCTGCCGCGGAAAAAATCCTGTCGTCGGTGCCGTCTTTTATATAGTCCATCAGCCGGCTGTCTGTCCACGGGTCAAATTTTGGCATGTGCAGATGATATACACCTGTTTCCAGTGACCTTACCGCTTTCAGCAAGCTTTCTTCAAATGTGCGGCCTATGCTCATTACTTCGCCGGTGGCTTTCATCTGCGTGCCCAGGCTGTTGTCGGCGTCGATGAATTTGTCAAAGGGGAAGCGGGGCATTTTGGTGACTACATAGTCCAGCGCTGGCTCGAAAGAAGCTGGAGTGTTGGCTATCTGTATTTCATCCAGCGTCATTCCCACACCTATCTTGGCGGAAACCCTGGCTATGGGATATCCGCTGGCTTTAGAGGCCAGCGCGGAGGAACGGGAAACCCTGGGGTTTACCTCTATCAGATAATAGCTGAAAGAATTGGGGTCCAGGGCAAACTGAACATTGCAGCCACCCTCTATCTTCAGTGCGCGTATTATTTTCAGTGCGCTGTCACGCAGCATGTGGTATTCTTTGTTGGTCAAAGTCTGTGACGGACACACCACTATGGAGTCGCCGGTGTGTACCCCTACCGGGTCAAGGTTTTCCATATTGCATATGGTTATTGCGGTGTCGTTGCAGTCCCTCATAACCTCGTATTCAATTTCCTTGAAGCCTTTTATGCTTTTTTCAATCAGCACCTGGCTTACAGGGGACAGTTCCAGGGCGTTTTCCATAAGTTGTACAAACTGCCGGTCGTCGTATGCAAAACCGCCGCCGGTACCGCCCAGGGTGAAAGCGGGACGCAGTACAACAGGATAGCCGATGTCGTGGGCCACTTTCAGGCCGTCTTCAACGGTGGTGGCTATGTCGGAGGGCAGCACCGGCTCACCCAGCTGCTGGCACAGTTCCTTGAACATCTCCCTGTCTTCGGCCTTCTGTATACTGTCAAAAGAGGTGCCCAGCAGTTCCACTCCGCATTCTGCAAGCACTCCTTTGCTGTGCAGTTTCATTGCCAGGTTCAGGCCGGTCTGGCCGCCTATTCCGGGCAGAATTGCGTCCGGCCTTTCCTTGCGTATAATTCTGGCGGCAAATTCCAGTGTCAGCGGTTCCATGTATACTTTGTCAGCCACTGATGTGTCTGTCATTATTGTGGCCGGGTTGGAATTGCACAGTATAACGGTGTATCCTTCCTCTTTCAGCGCCAGGCAGGCCTGGGTTCCGGCGTAGTCAAATTCGGCGGCCTGACCGATGACAATGGGACCGGAGCCTATTACCAGAACTTTTTGTATATCTTTCCTTTTAGGCATTTTTGCTTTCCTCCAACATTTTTATAAACTGGTCGAACAGATATGCGCTGTCCTGGGGACCGGGAGCGCTTTCCGGGTGATACTGAACGCAGAACACCCTTCTGGCCGGATCTGCCACACCCTCTATGGTGTTGTCCAGCAGGTTTATATGGGTTACGGACAGGCCGCTGCCTGCCAGGCTGTCGCTGTCAACTGCGTAGGAATGGTTTTGTGATGTGATTTCCAGTTTGCCTGTGACAAGGTTTTTTACCGGGTGGTTTCCGCCGCGGTGACCGAATTTCAGTTTGTATGTCCTTGCGCCGCAGGCCAGGGATATTATCTGATGTCCCAGGCATATCCCAAATATGGGATATCTGCCTATAAGCCGTTTGATGGTGCTTATTGTAGGCGGCACATCGGTGGGGTCGCCGGGGCCGTTTGATATAAATATACCGTCGGGGGCCAGCGCCTCTATCTGCCGGGCGCTTGTGTTCCACGGCACTATTGTGACAGTCACGCCCCTTCTGTTAAGTGAGCGCACTATATTTCTTTTCATGCCGCAGTCTATAGCAACCACATGATATTTTTCCTCCTCGGCAGGGCTGGTCCACATCTGTTTACAGCTTACCTTTGATACGGCATCCAGAGGAATGGATGTGTTTTTGAGAATTTCCACCCCTTCTTCCAGTGGTGTGTCAATGGAAGTGAACAGCACTTTGCGGCTGCCCAGGTCGCGTATGGAACGGGTGAGTTTTCTTGTATCAACACCGTAAATTCCGGGTATTGAATATCTTTTCATAACCCGGTCAAGGGTTTGTTTGCAGCGGAAATTAGAGGGTTTGTCGTTGTACTGCCTTATAATAAGTCCGCCGATTGACGGTATCCGTGTTTCATAGTCATCATCTGCCATGCCGTAGTTGCCTATCAGCGGGTAGGTCATCACCACTGCCTGATAGGTGTATGACGGGTCGGACAGTATCTCCTGATAGCCGACCATAGAGGTATTGAAAACGATTTCGCACACGCTGTCGCGCAGATCGCCAAAAGCGTAACCGCAGTATTCCTCGCCGTTTTCCAGTATTATCTTTCTGTTATAATCCATTTTTTCAATCCTTCCGATTTTTATCATGCTGTTCCAGTGACGCTTTTATAAAGCCGCAGAACAAAGGGTGCGGCCTGTTTGGTCTGCTTTTGAATTCCGGGTGAAACTGAACGCCCACAAAGAAAGGATGGCCTTTGAGCTCCATCGCTTCCACCAGGCTGCCGTCAGGGGAAAGCCCGCTGGGGACAAGACCGTTTGAGCTCAGATGCGGTCTGTACCGGTTGTTCAGCTCGTAGCGGTGGCGATGACGCTCGCTTATCATATCTGTGCCGTAGCACTGTTCAAGCAGCGAGCCTTTTTCTATAGCGCAGGGATATGCGCCCAGGCGCAGAGTGCCGCCTTTGTTCACATCGTCATTCTGACCTTCAAGGAAGTCCACCACTTTGTTTTTGCTGTCAGGGTCAAATTCGCCGGAGTTGGCATCGGACAGCCCCAGCACATTCCTGGCAAATTCTATTACAGCAATCTGCATACCAAGGCATATTCCCAGGTATGGAATACGGTTTTTCCTGGCGTATTCAGCGGCCAGGATTTTGCCCTCAATGCCCCTGTTTCCAAAACCGCCCGGGACTATTATTCCGTCTGAATTTTCCAGCAGTTCGGCTGCATTATCCTTTGTGATTTTTTCCGAATTGACCCAGTTCACATCTATTTTTACACCGTATTGATAGCCGGCGTGCTGCATGGCCTCGGTCACTGACAGGTAGGCATCGTGCAGTTCCACATATTTGCCTACAAGGGATATGTTTATATGCTTTCTGATGTTTTTTATCTTTTCCACCATGGCTGTCCAGTCTGTCAGGTCAGGAGCCGGGGCCCGGATGTTAAGGTGTTTGCACACAATGTCGGAAAATCCGTTTTTTTCCAGGGCCAGAGGCACTTCGTACAGGTTTTGCAGTGTGATGTTTTCGATTACACATTCCGGCCGCACATTGCAGAACAGCGATATTTTCTGAAATATGGATTTTTCCAGTGGTCTGTCACACCTGAGGAGTATTATGTCGGGATGTATACCCATGGACTGAAGTTCTTTTACCGAATGCTGGGTGGGTTTTGACTTGTGTTCGTCAGAGCCGGCTATATAGGGCACCAGGGTAACATGGATAAACAAGCTGTTTTCCTTTCCCACTTCCTGGGCAACCTGACGCACCGCTTCCAGGAAAGGCTGGCTTTCAATGTCGCCTACAGTTCCGCCTATCTCCGTGATAACCACATCAGCCTGGGTCTTGCTGCCTACATTGTATATAAATTCTTTAATTTCATTGGTGATATGAGGTATTACCTGTACGGTAGAGCCAAGATATTCTCCCTTGCGTTCCTTGTTAAGCACATTCCAGTAGACCTTGCCGGTGGTAAGGTTGGAATATTTGTTCAGGTTTTCGTCGATAAACCTCTCGTAATGGCCCAGGTCCAGGTCTGTTTCGGCGCCGTCCTCGGTTACAAAAACTTCGCCGTGCTGGTATGGGCTCATGGTTCCGGGGTCAACATTTATATACGGGTCAAGCTTCTGTGAAGCCACTTTCAGCCCTTTGGCTTTCAACAGCCTTCCCAGAGAAGCAGCGGCTATGCCCTTTCCCAGTCCGGATACTACACCGCCTGTAACAAATATGTACTTAATCATTTCAGATACCTCTTTTCCTGTAAAGTTAAATATAATATCGGCCGTAACTGCCCCAAACAGTGTAAAAAACACGCTTTTTCAGTTTCGGGCACAAAAAAAGAGGCACCTTCTGTATCGGTGTGATACAAAAGACGCCTTTGCCTTTTTTCCGAAAAATTATACATCAAAAAAATATTGATGTCAATAGCCATTTTAAAGTAAAATATATTTTATAAATAAATGGACTTAAATTTGTCCTTATGATAAAATATTTCCATAAAAGGCAGGGGACAGGTCCCTTTGCCGTAAATAAAGGCAGGTTTTATAATGGGATATTCACAACAGGAAGTTTTGCAATATGTGGAAGAAGGCGGTATAAAGTTTATCCGCCTGGCTTTTTGTGATGTATTTGGCGGGCAGAAAAACATAACAATAATGCCGCAGGAACTGAAAAGGGCATTTGAATACGGCATCGCCATTGATGGGTCAGCCATCAGCGGTTTTGGTGACGAAACCCATTCGGATCTTCTGCTGCACCCGGAAGCAGATACGCTGATGGAGCTGCCCTGGAGGCCGGAACACGGCAAAATAGTAAGAATGTTTGCCAATATAACATATCCGGACGGCAGGCCTTTTGAATGTGATACCAGAAGACTGCTGAAAAAGGCAGTGAAAACGGCAGAGGAAAAAGGATACAGGTTTTATTTTGGGGCAGAGCGGGAATTTTATATTTTCAGGCTTGATGAAAATGCCAACCCCACCCGAATTCCTCACGACAGCGCCGGATATATGGACCGGGCCCCGGAGGATAAGGGCGAAAATATACGCAGGGAGATATGCCTGACACTGGAAATGATGGGTATCCAGCCGGAAAGCTCTCACCATGAAGAGGGCCCCGGCCAAAATGAGATAGATTTCCGTTATTCGGACCCTATTACCGCGGCAGATAATTTTATGACATTTCAGACCATTGTCAAAACAGTGGCGGACAGAAACGGTCTTTATGCCGATTTTTCACCCAAACCCCTGGAAGACAGGCGGGGCAACGGACTGCATATAAACATATCGGTAAAATCTGACGACGGAAAAGACAGAATGAACTATATGATGGCAGGAATATTGGCCAGAATAAAAGAAATGACGCTGTTTCTCAACACAGAGGAAAATTCATACAGGCGTCTGGGAAAAAGCAAAGCGCCGGGTTATATATCCTGGTCCAGCGAAAATCGTTCCCAGCTTATCAGAATACCGGCCGCTTCCGGCGAATACCGCAGGGCCGAGCTCAGGTCGGCAGACCCGGCCGCAAACCCTTATCTGGCTTTTGCCCTTGTTATCTACGCATCACTGGATGGTATAGAAAACAGCCTTCAGCTTCCGCCGGCTGCAAATTTCAACTTTTTCAGTGCTGCCAAAAGCCTGCTGGAAAATTACGAAAGGCTTCCGTCCAGTCTTCAGGAGGCCAGAAAACTGGCTTTGGAAAGCAATTTTATAAAAGAATATATACCACAGCCAATCCTGGATATATACTGTGAGGAATAAAAGAAAAAAGGAGGGCGTATATGAGCCTGGAAAACCGCGGTTACAGTATGTTGCTGGTATCATCGGACAAGGCTTTTGTCACAGCCCTTACGCCCTTGTTGCCGGAATCCATGTGCAACAACATCAAGACCGCATCGGACATCAGCGCCGCAAAGCGATTGCAGACTCAGATTGATTTTGATTTTATAATAATAAACTTTCCGTACAGCGAAGATGCAATACAGTTTGCCGTGGACGCAGGAGATCTGAAAAACAGCGTTGTGCTGTATATGGCCAGAAGCGAATTTTATGAAGATATGAACAGCAGGCTGAGTGCTTTCGGTGTTTTTACCATTGCAGTACCTACCAACCGCTACACTATGACCAGTGCACTGAACTGGATGATTTCCGCCAGGGAAAAACTTCGCAAGCTGGAAACCCGGACAATGACGGTACAGCGCAAGATGGAGGAAATAAGAATTGTAAACAGGGCCAAATGGCTTCTTATCAGCAAGCTGAATTACAGCGAACCCCAGGCCCACAGATATATTGAAAAAGAGGCCATGGACCAGTGTGTTTCACGCAGGCAGATAGCCGAAGATATAATAAAAAATTATTCATAATATTTATAACGCAGTGCATAAATGCCGTTTCGCGGCAGGTAAAATGCGCGGCGCAGCGTCAATTTAAAAGGAGGATTTGTATATGAACGGAAAATTTGCAGTGCTGGGTAACGCCTTTTACAGCGAAAGCTTTGACAGCGTAAAATATATTGAAAAGGGACTTTTCTGTATTGACGAAAGCGGAGCGATAGAAAAGGTTTTGTGCCCCAAAGACCGGGAATACCGGCGGCAGGTGCGGCGTTATAAAGATACAGGCCGACTGGTGGAAATGAAGCCAGAGGAGATTATGCTGCCGGGCTTTGTGGATTTGCATATCCATGCTTCTCAATGGCCCCAGGCGGGCACAGCCTTGGACAGACCGCTGGAAATATGGCTGGGTGAATATACATTTCCGCTGGAATCAAAGTACAGGGATATGGAATTTGCCGGCAGGGTGTATGAAGACATTGTAAAAAACACCCTGGACAACGGCACCACTACGGCAATGTACTTTGCCACTGTGGACAGGCGGCCGTCGGTACTGCTGGCCAAAATTGCCGGACAGGCGGGCCAAAGGGCATTGGTGGGCAAGGTGGTTATGGATGACCCGATGGCCAATCCGGATTTCTGCCGCGATGCCGACAGCCGGCAGGCGGTGTCCGAAACAGAAAAGTTTATAGAAGATGTTCTGAAATTCCGGAACAGCTTCAAGCAGAGAGTATATCCAGTTATAACCCCCAGGTTTATCCCCAGCTGCACTGACCGGTGCCTGGAAAAGCTGGGCCGGCTGGCACAGCAGAAGAAAATACATATACAGACCCATTGCAGTGAAAGCGACTGGGCCCATGGCTATGCCAAAGAAAGATACGGCATAAACGACGCCGCGGCTTTGGATAAATTTGGGTTTATCAGCGATAAAACCGTCCTGGCCCATGCGCCTTTCCTGGAAGAGGAGGATGTAAAACTGCTGGCGCAGAAAGGAACAAGCATTGCCCACAGTCCACTGTCCAATGCTTATTTTGCCAGCGCGGTGCTGCCGTTGAAAGATTTTCATTCCAAAGGTGTAAATATCGGCCTTGCCACTGACATTTCCGGCGGCTACTGCCCCAGCATGTACAGCGCGGTAAGGCAGGCGGTAATATCTTCACGAATGCTCAACGAAGGCGTCGACCCGTCCATTCCCAGGGAAAACAGAGGCAGGCCGGACAGTGCCATAACGCTGAACAACGCATTTTACTGCGCCACTGTGGGCGGCGGCAAAGCGCTGGATCTACCCATAGGAAAGCTGGAAAAAGGTTACAGTTTTGATGTGCAGGTTATAGATACTTCCTTTGGCTTCCCGCTGTATTACCCGGAGAAAAAACCGGAGGATCTGCTGCACAAAATACTTCTGCTGTGTGAAAGAAGCAATATAAAACAGGTATGGGTGCAGGGACAGCAGGTAAAATAAAGTAAACGCCGTTTTTACGGCGTTTTTTTATAAATTTCAATTTTAATGTGTACAAACGGCTGTTTTAATGGTAATATATACATTATATTCAAGATTTCGGAGGAAAAGATGAAGGAAAAAATAATGTTTTTCGACGGGGCTTTCGGCACCTATTATTTTCGGCAGACAAAGGATTATAAGCCCTGCGAGCTGGCCAACATCTATTCTCCCGATGTGGTTGTTGACATACACAGGCAGTATATCAACGCCGGGGCCCAGGCGATAAAAACCAATACCTTTTCTGCCAACAGCCGGATTTTCGGTCAGGAGGGCCTGCGCAACCGGATAATAAAATCTGCAATGGAAAATGCCAGCCAGGCTGTGGCTGACAGTGGCGTACAGATATTCTGCGATATAGGATATATAAACAGCGACAGCGAGAAAACGCCGCTGGAATATGTGTATATCGCCAACGAATTTTTGAAAAACGGCGGCGAGAACTTTTTGTTTGAAACCCTGGCTGAATTCCGGCCCATAGAAAAGGCTTTGCAGTTTCTGAAAGAAAAATGCCCGGACTGCACCACTGTGGCTTCCTTTGCAGTATCCCAGGACGGTTACTCCAAAAAAGGTATATATTATAAAACCCTGCTGTCCCGGGCGGAAAGCTGCCCTTATGTGGATATAATAGGCCTCAACTGTCAGTGTTCGCCCAGCCATATGCGCAGCCTTATAAGAAATCTGGACAAACACACCAAACCACTGCTGGCAATGCCAAACAGTTCCTACCCGTCGGCTTTCAACGGTCACATGACCTTTGATGACAACAGCGAATATTTTGCCGACAAAATGGGCGAAATTTATTCTGCCGGCGCGGATATAATCGGCGGCTGCTGCGGCACAACACCGCGGCATATCGCTCTTGCGGTAAAGACGGTTATGGAACTGAACGGAAAAAAGGAAGAGAAAACCGTATCCGCCAAACCCGCTTTGCCAAAAAACACACAGCAGACAATACCATTTATCTGCAAAAACAAAAAGATAATAGCTGTTGAGATAGACCCGCCGATGGACAATGATATGTCCTTTTGTATAAAAGCCGGTTTCAAGCTGAAAGAGGCAGGCGTGGATGTAATCACCGTGGCGGATTCGCCCCTGGCCCGTGCCAGGGCCGACAGCATAATGACCGCGGCCAAAATAAAGCGAGAAGTGGGCATCGAAACCATGCCGCACATCTCCTGCCGCGACAAAAACCGGATAGCGCTGAAAGGCGCGCTGATAGGTGCGGCGTTTGAGAATATAAACAATGTATTGGCTGTCACCGGCGACCCCATAACACAGGATATTTTTGCCGGGAAGGCGGGGGTTTTTGCATTCAATTCTTACGGGCTGATATCTTATATAAACGAACTTAACCGGCAGACTTTTACCACTACTCCTTTTTCGGTGGGTGCGGCGCTGAATGTCAATGTAGCAAACTTTGACAAAGAGCTGGAAAGAGCATTGAAAAAAGAGCAGCTGGGCGCACAGTATTTTCTCACTCAGCCGATTTTCAGCGACAGCGGCGGGCAAAACCTCATCAAGGCGGCCGGAAAGCTGACAAGGCCTGTTCTGGCAGGGCTTATGCCACCGGCCAGCTATAAAAATGCGGTATTTCTCCACAACGAGGTCAGCGGAATAAGTATTGACCAAAACTTTATAGACAGCCTCAAAGACAAATCCAGGGAAGAAATTGTGGAGCTGTCCACAGATTTCTGCCTGGAAAAAGCAATAAAGGTCAAAGATTACTGTGCAGGATTTTACCTTATGACCCCGATGAAAAGAGCAGACCTGACAGTAAGGCTGACTGAAAAAATAAAAGAGGTGTTGTGATGGATGTCAGCACACTGAAAATAGATAAAAAAGAAGTTTTGCGCTATGCAGGACACAGGGGAGATTTTGTGCCGGACAATGTGGACGCGGCGGCGGAGAAAATGTGCGGCCTGATATTGCACAGCATCAGCCCCAAAAGCCGAGTTATACAATGCGCCGTACATCCTGCGGAAAACGGAGTAGCGCTTACCGGCAGCGGACTTGTATTGCAAGGACAGGATATAAAAAAGCATCTGGACGGGTGTGCCTTTTGTTATGTACTTTGCGCCACAATCGGGTATCAGGCCGATATGTTTATACGCTCCATGCAGGTGCAAAGCGCGCTGGATGGTCTTATGGCGGACGCGGCGGCAACCGCAGCAATAGAAGCCTACTGCGATATGTTGGAAGACCGGCTGAGAAGCGAACAGAAGCGGCAGGGTAAATTTGTGACCTGGCGATACAGTCCGGGCTATGGAGATTTTCCTTTCGAGCAGCAGCCCCGGGTTCTCAATTTGCTGCAAGCAGAAAAATACACCGGTATACACTGCAACCGGGCGTGTATGATGATACCTTCCAAATCGGTGACGGCAGTGATGGGCATTGCGGATAAAAAACCGCGGCGGTCAGCCGGTAAATGCGCTTTTTGCCCTAATAAAGGCAACTGCAACTTTTCATGTAGATAACAGGTGGTAATATGAATATATTAAATTACATTAAGGATAATATTTTACTGTTGGACGGAGCCATGGGAACGGTTTTGCAAAACAGTAATGTGGAAATTGGAAAATATCCGGAGGCGCTTAACATAACTCACCCGCAGGTGGTGTGTGGTGTGCACAAAGCATATCTTGAAGCCGGCTCAAAACTGGTGCTGAGCAACACCTTCGGGGCCTCCGCCCATAAGCTGAACGGCTGCCGGTATTCCTGCGAAGAGGTAATAACAGCAGGTGTGGCCAACGCCAAAAAAGTGCGGGCACAGTACGGCGCTTATGCGGCGCTGGATATAGGCCCGCTGGGGCGGCTGTTGGAACCTATGGGGGACATGACTTTTGAAGATGCGTACCGGCAGTTTGCAAGGCAGGTAAAAGCCGGTGCGCGGGCCGGTGCTGACCTGGTGTTTATCGAAACCATGACAGACCTGTACGAGGTCAGGGCGGCGGTGCTGGCAGCAAAGGAAAACAGCAGCCTGCCTGTTTTTGCCACCATGAGCTTTGAAGAAAATATGCACACTTTTGCCGGCACATCTCTCAGCGCCATGGCCCTGACACTGGACGGCCTGGGTGTGGACGCCCTGGGCATAAACTGCTCGCTGGGCCCGGTGGAAATGCTACCAATGGTAAAGGAATTGCGCCGCTGGACAGACAAACCGATAATTATCAAACCAAATGCCGGTATGCCCTGCCTGGTGGGGGATAAGACAGTTTATAACATAACATCAAAGCAGTTCAGCGATGCAATGCTGGAAATAATGGATCTGGGCGTAAACATAGTGGGTGGCTGCTGCGGCACCACACCGCAGATGCTCCGGGAGTTTTTCCGGCAGGTAAAGAACAGGAAAAAAATTCCAAAAGAGCCGATGCCAAAAATCAGCGCAGTGTGTTCCTATGGAAAAACTGTTGTAATTGACAGCGTAAAAATAATCGGCGAAAGGATAAACCCCACCGGCAAAGCGCTGTTCAAACAGGCTTTGGAAACCGGCGACCTTGACTATATTGCCAGGCAGGCGGTGGAGCAGATGAACGCCGGAGCGGATATTCTGGATGTAAATGTGGGTCACCTGGGCATTGACGAAAAAGACATGATGGTAAATGTGATCAAAAAAATCCAGAGCGTATGCAGTCTGCCGTTGCAGATCGATTCTTCCAACAATGATGTAATCGAGGCCGGTCTGCGTGTTTACAATGGTAAAGCCATAGTGAACAGCGTAAACGGCGAAAAACAAAAGCTGGACGGCCTGCTGCCGATAGTGAAAAAATACGGTGCGGCTGTGCTGGGGCTTACTCTTGATGAAGGGGGCATACCGGACACTGCACAGCAAAGGTTTGATATAGCCCAAAGAATATTACGGCGGGCGCAGGAAAACGGAATAACCAAAGAAAATGTTTTTATAGACTGTCTTACCCTTGCCGTGTCTGCCCAAAAAGATGCCGCTGATCAGACTTTGCGGGCGGTGGAACTGGTAAAAAAAAATCTTGGGCTTAAAACAACCCTGGGTGTATCCAATATCTCTTTTGGTATGCCGAACAGGGAACTGCTTAACTCTGCCTTTATGACAATGGCGATGGAACGCGGCCTGGATATGCCTATAATAAACCCCAATTCTGACACCATGAGAAATGCAGTTTACGCATTCAAGCGGCTGAAAGGCCAGCAGGGGGCGGCAGAAGATTATATAGGAAGATTTGCAGGTTTTTCTGCCAAATCGTCAAAAAGCCGGGAGTATTCTTTGGAAGACTGTATATATGCGGGTTTTGCAAAAGAAGCAAAGACGGCCACAAAGCAACTGCTGGAAACCAGGCGGCCGCTGGATATTGTGGAAAACTGCCTCATACCTGCTCTGGATAAGGTGGGCAAAGATTACGAGGCCGGAAAAATATTCCTGCCGCAGCTTATGCAGTCAGCAGAAGCGGCAAAAAGCGGGTTTGAGGCCATAAGTGCGGCCATAGCTGCTGACAGCAGTCAGACATTTGAGAAAAAAGGGCCGATAGTTATTGCCACAGTAAAAGGTGATGTGCATGATATAGGTAAAAATATAGTCAAAACAATACTGGAAAATTACAGCTATCAGGTTATAGACCTGGGTAAAGATGTGCGGCCGGAAACAGTTGTGCAGTCCGCCGCAGAAAAAGGAGCAAAACTGGTCGGACTTTCCGCATTGATGACCACCACTGTAAAAAGCATGGAGCAGACTATACAGCTTTTGAAAGCCAACGGCATATATGTGCCTGTTATGGTAGGCGGTGCCGTGCTTACAGAAGATTTTGCAAAGAAAATAGGCGCCGATTTTTATGCCAAAGATGCCCAGGCGTCAGTGGAAATCGCGAAAAAAATAATAGGATAAAAAACGACCGTTACCT
>CASFSP010000038.1 GCA_949297385.1 uncultured Oscillospiraceae bacterium | reverse complement strand
TATATGGTCCCCCCTTTTTATATGTTGTGTTTCATGCAGCAAAATATATTCTTTCCGCCGGTTGTCCAGCCCGGCAGGTATGTATATTTTCGGCGGGAAAAATCCGCTGACAAAGGCTGTGTCTATCCCGTCACATTCCCACATCCGGCCGTCTTTCACCGCAAAACGCAGTCGCTTTTTCAGCTTTGCCAGCGAAAAAACACAGTACAATCCCATGGCACAAACACCTGCCGCCCATGCAAAGGCCATATATTCCACCGGGCTTTTTGCGGCGCTGTCATTTGACGCCCGGCCCCGGTTTTGCTGTGCGGAGCCCACGGTGTTTTCTGCGCCCGCGACCGCCTGAGCCCCCTCCTGCTCCTGATTGTCTGTCACGGGGCGCACAATCTCCACAGGCTGTGTTGCGGTATAGGCCGGCGTCTGTTTCCAGGTAAAATCAACCCCAAAAGGTGCCCCGAAAGACACCGGACACAACAGTCGAAAAACCACCACCGACCACAGCACATAAGAAAAAATTTTCGGGGCCTTTTTCAGTGCCAGCCTTAGCAGAAGTACCGCCATTATAACTGCCGACCCTTTCAGGCTCATTTCAAAAACGGTGAGAAAAATTTTTTCTGCCATGGCCGCTACCTCCTCATATTCTCAATAATCTGTTTCAGGCTGTCTATCTCCTCGTCACTCATCTTTTTGCCTTTTCCAAAGGCCGCCAGGAATGCCGGCAAAGATCCGCCGAAATTCTCCCGTACAAAATTTTCGCTTTGCAGGCTGTGAAATTCTTCCTTTGTCATAAGCCGGCTTACCACACCGCCTTCATTTTTTACAATTCCCTTTTCCGTCAGCCTTTTCAGCACCGTATAGGCTGTGGACTTTTTCCAGCCCAGCTCTTCCAGCGCCAGCGCCGCCAGCCGCCGGGACGGCATCGGCGCCTTTTCCCATATTATTTGGGCAAAGCGCATCTCGCCTTCTCCCAGTCTGATTTCTTTCATAACAACACCTCCGGTCTACAATGTGTAGAATATCTTCTGATTTTATTCTACACTGTGTAGACCAAAATGTCAACAAAAAACAGCGGCCCATAGCCGCTGTCTGGAATTGGATTTTATATATTTGTCTGCAATATTTTAAAATTACTGCGCCATCTGCATAATCCGGGTATTTTACAGGGGAATATGCAATATGTTCTGACAGATATATTTATACAAAATATCGGTCAATAGTTTAAAACCGGCAAAGCGCCAATATACTTTGCGTCATGCACATGGACATCTATGCCGCCGCCGTATCCGCCGCGCACGACAGCTTCGCCGTATCCGTCGGACATTTTTATCGGTATATATTCGGTTGAATTGCCCGGGAAAGCGATTGAAACAAGATCCGGACTGCTTGTGCATGTGGTGGAAACAAGCACTGCTTTCCTGTTCAAAGACAGCAGCCTGTCCGTCAGATTGTTGAATGCGGAGGAAAATTGTATCTGTACATCTGCGATAAACTCATCTTTGTTTTCACTGCGGCACACTATTTTGACAGTTCCGCTGTCCGTTTGGACTATGCTTACTGTTACATCGGCATCAATATGTTCGGCCCCTCCTTTTTTCCAGAGCCAGCCGTATTCGGTTTTATTTACTTGACTGTATTCTGCAAGGAGCAGTCTGTAAAAATACCAGTTCTGGTTTGCAACCCAGTTTTCGACAGGCAGGGCTGATGTATGGGCGTAGGGAAAATCGCCCTCTGAAAACCGGCGGGCGTACCCCTCCTGGGTTTCTTTGCCCAAGGCGTGGATTATATAATCGTATCCCGTGGGCTGGAACTGACCGCTGACGGTTTCCAGGCCGGTGGCGTATGTGGAGAAAACCCGGTTGTCTGCTATATAGTCATTTGTATCTATCAGCTCGCCTGTCAGCGTTGAATATCCGCCCAGGCCGGGAATATATGTTCCCACATGTGTCTGCTTAAAAGTTGCCAGCTGAAATATATAAAAACAGCAAATGCCAACAAGCAGTGCAGCGGAAATTTGCCGCACATATCTGTAATATCTGTTTATAAGAAAGAAAAACAACTTTAATATATATGCCATACAGCCCAGTATGGCCAGCACCTCAAAGGGTTCGCGGCAATTGTATCCGCTGCCTCCGAGAATATATATGTATGTGGCGATAAAAACCGAAAGCGCAATAAATACAATGAACAGGTCTGTGTCCGAGCAGCGGCCTTTTATCAGGAAAATCAGTTTTGCAACAAAAAATACTGAATATGCGGCGGTATAAAGCAATAATATCTTTGTTGAAAAAATATATCCGATGACAGATTTTCCGGCTGTCCCGTTAAAATAAAAGAACTGATACTGGGCCGTCTGCATGGTTGCGGAAAAATATGCGGCGGGATCTGCCCCGGTTACCACCGTAATGATTGTAATCGCTCCGGCGGCAAAGAATATCAGGAAAAGAGCGATGTTTTTGAATAAGCCGTACAAAGATGTTTTATCTGCGAATACATTCAAAATAAAAATCATGGCCAGTACAGCGCAGGCGACGGCCGTACCGTAATCGTTGCTCCAGACCCAAAACAGCCCGCAGATAAAGGCCAGCGCAGATATAAATTTCCCGTCTGAAAACAGCAGGATAAAATCCGGATTTTCACCTTTAAACTTTTTGTACAAAATCTTGAAAACAATTCCGGCCAGCACAATGATGTACGGCAGGAAAGAGCGTGTGCCCCTCATGGAATTTGAGGGGGTAAACAAACCGGTAAACCTTTCGGTCAATATATATCCGTATTTGGGCCCGAGCAAAAAATATAATATTTTTGATGATATTATCTTTGACAGGGCAGCAGAGGCGAAAAAAGCCACCTCCTTTTTTCCGGTTATGAGATAGAGTATTAAAAACACCTGTATACAAAATATTACATTGGATGTAAATGTGGTTACAAACAGGCTGTTGCAGAAGGTGTTGTCCAGCGCAACAAAAAGAATATTTGTAAAAATAGGCGCCATGCCTATATAGTTTGCAAAGTCTGCGTACGGTTTCTGTCCGTCAAGAATTCGCCTGAAAACATTGTAACTTTGAAAATCGCCGTTTATTGATACATAATCACAGCATGCGGTTCTTTCCAGGGCCAGTATCCGGCTGAACGCCAGGATAGCTGTGATGTATATCCGCCATACAGCCCGATTGCAGATTTTTTCTTTTTTCATCAATTATCCTTTCCGGTATTATACAAAAATGTGTACCGTCCGGCCTGCCGGGAAACAAATTTTCCGTTTTCACATATACTTTCGGCCAGCTCCGGATCGCTTGTTACATATACGCAGTCCTCATATACATTTTCTCCGCTTTTCAAAAGCCGGATTGCATTTTCAATGCGGCGGCTGTTTTCTTCAACCCCGTATCCGTCACGGCTGATCAGCAGCAGGTTGTTGGATACTCCTTCTTTCAAAAGCAGTGTGCAGAGGATACGGTCGTCTTTCACTTCCAGGAAAAATGCCGTTTTCTTTCTGTCGGTCAGTTTTTTTACGGTATCTACATATTCTGCGTCCGGATAGTCTGGCATGGGGTTGAAATCATTGTGTTTGCGCACAAGGGCCGGCGACAGATCGATAATCTGAACAGCCAGAAGAAGCGCAAGAACAATATTTTCTGCTGTTCGGTGATTTATTTTTGAGGATATGAACATCAGGACAAACAGCAAAATAGTGTAATTCACCGGCCAGAACATTCTCCCGCTTGCCCTGAAAGGGTTGAACAGGCTGGACAGAAAGTCCGGCAGAGGCACAGTAAACAGCTGATAGCTGAATGCGCAGACCGTATTGCTGATTGCAAAAAGCGTGGAAAAAAGCAGGAACAATATAAAAAACAGATGGCTGTAAACCATATTTGCGGCGTCTGTCCGGAACTGTCTGCGATTTCCGGCCAAACTGAACAGTAAAACTGCAATTGATATCGCTGCCGCTGCAAGTATGCCCAAACCCAGGTAATTAAAGCTTTCAATGTTGTTCAGCGCCAGCGCGCGTATGGGCAGAAACGCCGACCAGTGCAGTTTGCCGCCGCCCGGAACCCACCAGTTCGTATCCAGGCTTAAGGGGTTGAACAAAGCGTTCAGATTCATACCCATATAGCCGTATCCGCTGGTATTTTCCAGCCCCAGCGACAATATTCCCAATACTTTCATGGACATAAGACACAGACACACGGCGGCCGCCCATATACCTATACGCTGCGCCGCAGGCTGTTTGCCGGAAAAAATTCCATCCAGGGCCCATGCCAGCAGTATGCCTATTATCATCGGGGTAAAATATATATGTATCCAGGTGGAAACCAGGCAGACAAGCAGGATTTTCCAGCCGTTCTTTATATCCTTTTTATCCTTGAAATAAAAATATAAAGCCAGAAGTATAAGCCAGTGCGCAGACAGGGAGGTGTGTCGGAACATTCTTTCCAGCATCACGGGGGATAGACAGAAAAATGTTACGGACAAAAATACGCTGAGTTCATTTCCATTAAAAAGAGAACACAGCTTTGAAGCGCACACAGCCTGCATACCCAGGCTGAAACAGCAGAACAGGCCGAAAAACTGAAATGTTTCCGGGAGTACGGGAGACAGGTTTTTGAATATAATTTCCATCAAAGGTATACTGTCGGCCAGGCTGGTGTAATCACCTTTCGGGAAAGAGATCAGGTCTGAGAAGGTCGGAGGGAAAAAGCTGTCGGCTCCTCTGTAAGCCAGCCAGCCGGCATAATGCTGTATTATATCGGTTTCAATATACCCGTTTAAAATCCAGCCGTCATTTGTCACATCCAGCGGCCCTGAACCGTAGATAAGTATAAATATCCGCACGCCGTAAAAGAAATATATCCGGCTTTTATATTTTTTCAATTTTTCCATGTCGGCTCCAAAAAATTTTTCTGATTTTTGCTGTTATATCTTATATTATATCATATTGACGATTAACACAATAAAAAAAGACAGGAATTTATCCTGTCTTTTGGTGCGCTGGAAGGGACTCGAACCCCCGACCCCTTGATTCGTAGTCAAGTACTCTATCCAGCTGAGCTACCAGCGCTAATGCTATATTATCTTACCACCGGCAAGCGCTTTTGTCAAGGGTAAACAGGCTTTTTGTGTAAAAAACAGTCCTTACAGCGCAAAAAACCTGCCGGATACATTTCCGGCAGGCTTTTAATTGTCTTTCAGATTGGAAAAATATATCCCCTGATACGCGGATAAACCGCCGCGCGCAGATATATGCGGACAAAACACGCCTTGCAGTACAGCAAGGGCATCATATTACATCCCATCGCCATCACCTTTCCCTTTCGGTAAACGGTTTTATTGCTTAATTCTTAATTATATTATAAATTATAAAATATAATTTTTTGTAAACAAACTGTTAAAGGATGTAATTTCACACAAATTTTGTTTTTTAAAGGCCTTCGGCGTACAGCTTTACTAGGTAGTAATAATAGCTGTTTATCTGTCCGGCGGTTACGGTGTTTTTGCCGGGGACATACTCCAGCTTCCGGCAGCCCAGGGGGCTGAGGTCTTGCATAAAGCTTTCCAGCCGCCCGGTGTTTTTCAGGTGCCGCATGTCAGCCTTTACATATTCTTCCCACTGCTGTATCTCTTTTTCGTCCACGGTAAAAACCAGATTTTCATCATACAGCATCTGCCTGTCAAAAATCCGGTAACCTTCCAGCCTTTTTTTGGCGGCAGCCTCATCGGCCGGATATTGAAAAATGCTCATGGCACGGGGAATATCGCAGTGGTACACATCGGTTCTTTTGCCTTTCGCCATAAATTTCAGCCACATGGCCCAGTCCTCATCCCCGCCGATATCTTCGCGCATACCGCCGCACTCATCATAAAGATGTCTGCGGAACATTGCGCCGGTCATGGGAATGCGGCATTTTACACACATATCCATCAGTGTTATATGGTCAAAAATTACCGGGTAATATTCCTTTACACTGAAAATGTATGGGTCGGTGCTTATCGTATCAGTTTTGGCGGCCATAATTGAGGATATCACCAGATCCGATTCGGGGTTTTTCTCAAAGCAATACAGGTGAGCGGCTATATAATCGGCATACAGATAGTCATCATCATCCAGAAAGCACACAAACTCCCCTTTTGCCATTTCGATGCCGATGTTTCCGGCCCTTCCTCTGCCCACATTTTCACCGGTGGAAAAATAGCGGATATTCAGGTCTGAAAAATCACTTTTTATCATTTCGCCGGCGGTGTCCTGTCCGTCTTCCACCACCACGACCTCAAAATTTTTATAAGTCTGGTTGTAAAGACAGCTTAAAGTATGCCTTAACACCTCTTTGCGTTTGTGGGTGCGCACCACCACCGATACCAGCGGGTTTTCCGTCAGCCGGCCGCAGTAAATCTGCCCGCGCCGGGGGGCAAAACCCGGCTGAAAATCGGCGATTCCCTTATACAGACTGCCGTTTTTACGGTTAAATGCGGCCATTGCCGGCGCTTTGAGAAAATATTCGGCCAGCAGGGCGGCCAGCTCTTTTCTCACCGACGGGAAATGTCTGGGTGTTTTTATCATCCGTATATATTCTTTTATCCGCTTTGCGGCAGTGCCCTTTGTGCCGAATTTGCGCGCCAGCAGAAGCTTTTCATATCCGCCGCGGATATACCGGCATTTTTCATCTTCGGCCTTTTCGTATGCGACTGCCGCACCGGGGCAGTATTTCAGCACACCGAAGCGTCGCAGGCGCCAGGATATGTCCACATCGCGCAGTACATCAAAGGCGCAGTCAAAACCGCCGCATTGCAAAAACCGCTGTTTTTTTACCAGCGCGCAGTCAAAGTCAATATGGCTTACGGTCAGCTCCACCGGGTCATAATGTACACCGCTTTCCACCGGACATACCGCCAGGCCAAAACCCACTGCCTGCGGGTATTTTCTGACTGTATGTTCCAGCTGTGCGAAAGTTTCCTTGCAAGGGCGCCGGTCTCCGTTTAAAAACAGTATATATTCTGTCTGCGCCAGAGCCGCCGCCCGGTTAAGGCTTTGGGCAGGATTTTCCGATGACAGACAGAAAGAAATTTTTCCGGCTGTCCGGTTCAGTCTGCGGGTGTCCGCGCCGTCAGCACCGCAAAATATCAGGTGCATATCTTTCAGCCGTTCTCCCAGGCTTTCCAGCCCCTGCACAGCCGTCCATGCACCCCGGCTGCCGGAAGAATAAACAACAATATCATATTTCATATCATTTACCTCTGTTGCAAGTATACTAAATAATGATATAATTATCAATACAGTAACAAAAAGGTGATAATATGAAAATAAGCGTAATAGTGCCGGTGCACAACACCGGAAAATATCTTTCCAGATGTATAGACAGCATTTTAAGCCAGAGTTTTACAGATTTTCAGCTGATACTGTCCGATGATGACAGCACCGATGACAGCGCCGAAATCTGCCGCCGGTACCGGAGCAAAGACAGCAGAATAGTCTTTGTATCCTCGGACGGCCGGGGCGTAAGCCGGGCGCGCAACACCGGCCTGGACATCGCACAGGGCGAATACATCGCCTTTGTGGACAGCGACGACTGTGTAAGCCCTTTTTATTTGGAAAAACTGCTGGACTTGTGTGAAAAAAACGGCAAAAAACTGTCGGTGTGCGGCTATGCCCTTAACGACGAAACCACACCGCCGGAAAGAGTAGGCGTGCCGCTGATGGCTTATCCGGATGAAATTATACCCCAAAGGGATTATTTCCTGCGCCTGTATACAAAAATGGAGATAATGTATGTGGTGGTATGGGGCAAGCTGTATCACAGAAGTATTTTTGACAATGTCAGGTTTGCCGACGGAAAAATATGCGAGGACGAAGGGATAATTCATCATATTGTTGACAAGGTGGACAGCGCGGCAGTCTGCGCACAGCCGCTGTATTTTTACACCAAGCGCCCCGGAAGCATAATGAGTGCCAGCGCCGCAGTGCAGAGAATGGACATATTCCCGTTTTTACAGGACAGGATAGACTATTTTTCTGAAAGAGGCATGTATGATCTGTCTTTTCTTACAATGAAAAACTATCTTGTAAAATGCCTTCAATTTTACAATTACCTGCCTGAAAAAGACTATAAAAGGCTTACTGTGCACATGTTTGATGCAATGATGAGCCGGCGGATAAAAAATCCGGTAAAGAACAAAAGATTTTTGCTCAAACTTCTCAGATACAGGCTTTTTCCCTCCTCTTTCAAGGATGTTGACGGAAATGAGTTTATGTTTGGGAATAACTAAAAAACAAAACAGCGGCTTTTGCCGCTGTTTTTATTTATACAAGATCTGCCGCAGTTACAACAGGCTGACAAGCACCCAGATGTAATGGGCGGTCACTCCGGCGGCAAGCCCGCCTATTGTGTGGCTGATTATAGCGTCTTTTATAAACTGCCTTTTGTCCAGAGCGTCCATCATGGATATATGGGTGGACAGATAGCCGGACCAGCACATACCCATGGCGGTGAACACCGCTATTTCGTTGGCGCCGGCGGCGCCTGTGGCTATCATCTGCGGAACCAGCGCCATAGCGGCCCCGGTGGCGCCCAGGCTGGTTATAGGGAAAGCGATTGCCGACGGGTCATAAAAGCCGAACAGCACTTTTGTCAGCGGTGAAATCAGCCGCCCGATCTTCGGCAGCAGGGCTATACCCTCATAGGCGGCCCCGGTGTAAACGCCGTCAGCCGGCGCGCCGAAGGTCAGTATCATTACAAATGTGCATATACACAGCACACCGGGTATAATGTCCATACCCAGGCCGACGCCGGTTTTGCCGCCTTCCAGTATGCTGTTCAGCGCCCTTTCGGCCACAGAACCCTGTGTGGCAGGTACTTCGTTTTCAAAACCTGTATCCGCCCGGTGACTTCTTTCTTTTTTCAGCGTGGCTTTGTCAATGTTATAGTATTTTGCGGTTTTTTTCAGCATCAGGGCAACAGACACCAGGCTGCCTACAACTGCGCCGCCGACACCTATAAATACTGCGCTTATAGTGCCGGGTACTCCCAGACCTATCATATAGCTGGCCAGTATCATACCCATGCCGAAGCTGGTGCCCAGGTTGCAGAGGGCCGGCACCTGATATTCTTTGAAATATTTTATAAAGCTGTCATTTTTTGCCAGTGACAGTATGGCCGGGTTGTCTGAAACAAAGGTGGATAAAATCCCCAGGCTGGCCGCCCCGGGCAGGCCGTACAGCGGCCTCATCAGCGGTCGCATCAGTCTGTTCAGCAGGCTGATAACCCCGAATTCGGCCATCAGCGATGACAGCGCCCCGGTCACCACCGATATGGCCATTATGTAAAAAACAGTGTTCAGCAGCAGGTCGTGGGCGGTGTTCATTATGGTGTTGAACAGATTGCCGGTACCCATTATTTTTGCCGGTATGCCAAAGACCACCGCTATCACCGCCAAAAGTATATATGCCTGCCTGTCAGAATTCCTTTTGCTTTTCATTTTGTCCCCCAAAACTTTAATATGTGCAAGAATACCATATTTGCACATCTTTTGCAAATAGAATATTTATATTGCCCGCCGCATGCCTTTCTGTTAATATAAAGATATAAAGAGGTGAAACAATGGAAAAGATTTTAAGAGAAAAAATGCTGTCATTAGGTGTCAGCGATGTGGGCTTCTGCCACATGGAGGAGGGCCTGGGCGGCCTTAACAATGCCATGAGCATAGTGGTAAAGCTGTCCGACGCCATTATAGACGAAATTACGGACAAACCCACCCATACTTATTTTAATCACTACCGCACGGTAAACTTTTTCATCGACCAGTGTCTGTTGCAGGCAGGCCTTGTGCTGCAAAGCCACGGATATAAATTTATCACCGTCGCCGCCAGCCAGAGCATAAACGACGAAGGCTGGAACTACCGCGGCCGCTTTTCCCACAAGGCGGCGGCCAGGCTGTGCGGCCTGGGCAGTATAGGCAATTCCTGTCTTTTCCTGCACAAGGATTTCGGCGCCAGGGTGCGCCTGGGCACATTGTTTACCGACTGCCCCTTTGAAAGCCCGAAGGTCTTGCCCCCCAACCCTTGTACCGGCTGCAACATCTGCCGGCAGGTGTGCCCCTCCGGCGCAATTTCCGGCAAAAGCTGGCATGAGGGCATGGACAGACGGGAATTTTTTGATGCCGAAAAATGCAGTAACTACATGAAAAGCCGGTTTAAAAAAATCGGCCGCGGCGCCGTGTGCGGCATCTGCATCAAAAACTGTCCGCTGAACAAATAAGAATAAAAAACCGCCTCCTGTGCACAATAGCACCGGAGGTGTTTTTTATGGAAAAAGAACAGGAAAAAGGACTTATTTATTTTTTGTACGGCAACTTGCAGATGGCATTGCTGTCCACAAAACATCTGATAGAAATCAGCGAGGATGAAAAACTGCGCCGGGCCCTGCTGGAAGATATGCAGGCCTTTGAAAAATTCCAGGCGGCCATTGTAAAGATGCGCGGCGACCGTCAGCTGAAAGGCCTTACGGAAATGGCGCAGAAAGGCACAGAATTTGCCATAGACATGAAGACATTTTTCAATAAGGATACAGCCAAGCTGTGCGATATGCTGGCAACAGGCTATGAAAAAGGTATCGCCAGCCTGACGGAAAACCTGCAAAATGCTACCGATGAAAGCGAAGATGTAAAAGAACTGGCCAAAGGCTATCTGAATTATCTCAAACAGGCTCACGAAAGATATTCCGGATTTTAAACTGTGACCGGCCGCCTTGACAGAGTGGGGAAAAGTGCTATACTAATATAGAAAAATATACTGTATTTGTATATCAAAAAGGAGTTTAAATCATGGCAGAATGTAATCACGATTGTTCTTCCTGCTCTGCAAACTGCGCCAGCAGGGAAAACGCGGGCGCTCCAGCCAAGGAAGCCCCCCATGAAATGAGCCATATCAAAAAGGTTATAGGCGTTGTAAGCGGCAAAGGCGGCGTTGGCAAAAGTCTGGTGACCAGCATGATGGCGGTATCCGCCAATCGTCTGGGCTACAAGACAGCTGTTCTGGACGCTGACATCACCGGCCCGTCTATCGGACGCACCTTTGGCATAAAAGAAAAGGCAATGGCCAACAACCTGGGTATATTGCCGGTAAAAAGCAAAACAGGTATCAGCCTGATGAGCGTCAACTTCCTGCTGCCGGATGAAACCGACCCGGTTATCTGGCGCGGCGCCATCATTTCCAACGCTGTAAAACAGTTCTGGACAGATGTAATCTGGGACGATGTGGACTTTATGTTCATCGACATGCCTCCCGGAACAGGCGATGTGCCGCTGACAGTTTTCCAGTCACTGCCGGTTGACGGCATCATCATCGTTGCCTCTCCCCAGGAACTGGTATCCATGATTGTGGAAAAGGCTGTAAAGATGGCCAACATGATGAATATCCCGGTGCTGGGCCTGGTGGAAAACATGAGCTATGTCACCTGCCCCGACTGCGGCAAGAAAATCTATGTTTTCGGCGAAGGCAAGGTAAAGGAAACAGCGGACAAATACGGTCTGCCGGTGCTGGCTCACCTGCCTATTGACCCTCAGCTGGCCAAAAACTGCGACCAGGGCGTTATCGAACTGTTCGAAGGCGACTATATGGACGGCGCTATGGCAGCGGTGGAAAAATTGCTGGAAAAATAATTATAAAAGGGGTTTTTACCCCTTTTATTTTTTGCCCTCAAAAGTTTTCCACAGCATTTCGACCGGATGTTGAAAAATTTTCCCCTTTATCGTAAAATATTAAAATAAAAAGGAGGCGGAAAAATGGTAAATATCGGAAATGACTGGGACCGGGTGCTGAAAGGTGAATTTGACAAGGAATATTATCTGAAACTGCGCCGGTTTCTGAAAAGTGAATATGCCCACCACACAATATATCCGGATATGTATGATATATTCAACGCGCTGAAATACACTTCCTATGCCGGCACCAAAGTGGTTATACTGGGACAGGACCCGTACCACGGCCCAAACCAGGCCCACGGCCTGTCTTTTTCTGTGCAGAAAGGTATCATGCCTCCCCCTTCCCTGGTGAATATCTACAAGGAGATCGAGGCAGAATACGGTGTAAAAATGCCGTCGGATTACGGGTGTCTTACCAAATGGGCACAGCAGGGGGTGCTGCTGCTCAACACCACTCTTACGGTACGCGCCCATGCCGCCAACAGCCACAAGGACGCCGGCTGGCAGATTTTCACCGACAATGTGATTAAAAAGCTCAACGAAAGGCAGACCCCCTGTGTGTTTATTCTGTGGGGCAGCCACGCCATCAGCAAGCGTAAATTTATAGACGAGACAAAGCACCTGGTGCTTACCAGCCCCCACCCCAGCCCCCTGTCCGCCTACCGCGGCTTTTTCGGCTGCGGCCATTTCAGAAAGGCCAACGATTTTCTGACCGCCCACGGTATGCGGCCCATAGACTGGACAATAGAAAAACAATAAAACAGACAGCCGGCACTATGCCGGCTGTCTGTTTTGTGCAAAGCTTTTTGGAAACCTGTCTGAAAAGCAAAATCAGCGGTGGACAATTTTCTTTATCAGCCGCCACAGGCGATGCGGCTTTTCTGTATTGTCAATTGTACCCACAGCCCTTTGCAGTTAATCGGTCGGTGTGCATAAAATTTGCTGTTTGGCGGTATATAAGACAGAAATTTCCGGCCGGCAGTCCTGCGGTTACGGCCGGAAAGCATTAAAAGCTTTTCTGCAAAAAATAAAAAGCGGCGGAAATTTTCCGCCGCTTTTTGCAGTAAACTATTATATTATGCCGGCTTATATCAGCCTTTTGTTATGCCATGGATGACATAATCGCCGCCGCTATGGGGTAGGCAACGGCACAGGCTATTACTATGCCGGCCGCCATCAGGGCGAAGCCGTATTTGGCAAACTGTTTTGTATCCACCCAGCCGGAGCCTATGGCAAAAACTATCGTGGCCATGGCCGGAGGAGTGGCAAAGGCGTAGGAAGCCATCATGCCTATAATGCAGGCAATTGCCGCGGTGTTGGTCATACCGCCCGCCAGGGACAGCGGCAGGGCTATGGCGCACACCACGGTTACTGTCACCATGTTGGAGGACAGGTTGGTCTGCACCGCCGCCCATGTAGCAAACAGTATCACCAGTCCCACAGCGCCCAGTCCGGCGGCCACAGGAGCAATTTTTTCACTGATAAATGCTGTCAGGCCTATATCTCCGTTGGTCATGGCGCTGCCCAGGGCCAAAGTTGCACCCACCATAATCAGGCTGGCCCAGGGTATTCCCTTGCTTGTGGCCCGGTTAAAATCCAGCAAAGGCTTGCCGTCGGCGGTCACAATTCCCATGGCCACTGCACCCAGCAGCGGCGGCATGGCTGTGCCCAGGCTGTTTATGTAACTGTAAACCGATGGGAAAACCGGTTTTATAAACTCCGGCAGTACCCACAGGGCTATAACTGTAAAAAATATTATCAGAGAATATTTCTCCTTTTTTTCCGCTGGAGGCAGGCTGTTTTTCAGCGCTGAAACATCGGCGTTTTCCAGCGCAGACATATCCGGTTTTAAAAACAGGCGGAAAATAAGCACCATGGCAGCTGTCCGCAGTATTCCGGCAGGAATACCGGCGGCCATATATTGTCCATAACCTATGGTGGCGCCTGTGGCCGTGGTGTAATATCCCATGGCCATCATCGGGAAAACATGGGCAATGGGGGTCATGCCTGCGGCAATTCCGGAGCAAAAAACCATGCCCATCATCATCATTGCCGCCAGTTTGTCGCCCTTTTTCAGTCCCAGTATGGCAAAAATTTCTTCGGTAACCGCTATCAGCACCACCACCAGCACCGTGGGGGACATAAAACAGCCCAGAAACACCACGCTGGCAAAGTACCGGCATACAAAAGCCCAGGGGCCTTTGCCGGCGGCCTTTGAGGTGAGAAAAGCCACGGCACAGCGGCGTATAAACGGCGTCTGGCTGACGGTGTAGGTGCACATGAATGTGAACATGAGAAAGGCAAAGGTGGCGTTGCCGAAACCGGCGCTCAGCATGCCGGACATGGTCAGCCCCGGCACAAATCCCAGCGCTGCAATGCACAGCATGCTGGGCCAGTGTATGCCGATGTTCATCCACAGTATCAGCACGCCGATGAATATTCCCGTCACCTGCATAGCCCGCCGGGACAGTCCCGCCGGCGCCGGCAGGTATTTAAAAAACAATATAAATACAAGAGAAAGGCCTATTACAAAATTTCTCTTTGAAATATTTTCAGTCAATTTTTACTCCTTTAAAAACAAAGGAGCCGCGGCCGGCAGGCCGTGGCCCCGAAAGATTACAGCTCTATCAGTTCTTTTGTGGTTCTGGTCAGGTTTTCGGTGCCCAGATTTGATATGTACAGCAGATCTTCTATCCTAATGCCGAATTTTTCCTTGATGTATATGCCCGGCTCCAGCGTTACCACATGGCCGGCTGTCAGCACATCGGTGGAATCCGCCGCCAGTGACGGGCCTTCGTACAGCTGTATTCCTATGCCGTGACCCAGGGAATGGGGAAAGTAATTTTTGTATCCGTTTTCCTCGATATATTGGCGTATCTGCGCATCTGCCGCGCGGCCGGACACACCTTTTTTGATGTATCTCTGACCTATGACGCAGGCGTTCTGCACAATTTTGTATGCGTTTTTAAATTCTTCGCTGGCTTTGCCCACCACTATGGTGCGGGCCATGTCGCTGCGGTATCCGTTGTACACCGCACCGAATTCCAGCATTATATTGTCGCCTTTTTCAATCTTTTTGTCGGTGGCCTGGCCGTTTATCAGGCTGGAATTGGCCCCGGAAACACAGCAGATATGGAATTTTTCCAGGTCAGAGCCGTTTTCCAGCATCAGCTGTACCAGCTTGGCCTGTATCTGCTTTTCGCTGACGCCCGGTTTTATAAAAGGCAGCAGGTCTTCAAAGCTTTTTTCGCTTATTCTCTGGGCGGTTTTGATGTTCTCCACTTCGTCCAGGTCTTTTATCATTCTCAGCTTGTCCAGCTGGGTTTTCAGCGGCAGAACCTTGGCATACAGCGCGTTTTCCATCTCCAGATAATCTTCATGGCTGACAGCGTTGCTTTCCAGCAATGCCACCTTTATCTTGTCCGACTGAATTATTTCGTTGATAAACATGGCATATTCTGCCTGCCGTCCCACCGTCCTTACTGTAAAGCCCAGGGGTGAAAGATTTCTTGTGGCAAATTCTTCATATCTCCGGTCGGCCAGAAAATACCTGTTGCCTGTCCTTGTCACCACAACCATGCCGGCAGTAGTGGAAATACCCGTCAGATAGCGGCGCGCCGCCTCGCTTTTGACTATACAGGCATCGGCCCTTATCAGTTCCAGTACCTTTCTCAGCCTGTCAGTTCTCGCTTTAAGGGAAAACATTTTGTTGTTACCTCACTTAATGTTTTTTAGCTTGATAGCGCCATTTATATGGCGTATAATAAACAATATAACGCCATATACGGCTACCATAATATAATACTATATTTTTAATTTTTAAACAATAGCATTTATCAAAAGAAAGAGGTTTTGCCCATGTATATGCTGGTCAGCGACAGAATGTATCTCACCCTTGCCAATCCGCGCCTGGCCGGCGAGGTGGCCCGGTTCAACAGCCGCAACAAAGAGGCCCTGGCTGATACCGAGCCGGCACGCCCCTCCGCTTTTTATACCCAAAAAGGCCAGAAACAGCTGCTGAAGCTGGACTATAAAGACGCTTTGCGCGGGCGGGAATACCGATATTATCTCACACTCAAAGGTGAAAAAAAGATAATAGGCACCGTATGTGTGGGCTCCATACTGTTCGGCAGTGTAAAAAGCGGCACAATTTCATATAAGATAGACAAGGATTACCGCAATATGGGCCTGTGCAGCGAAGCAGTGAAAGAGCTTATCGATTTTTGCTTCAACATATTGCAGCTGCACCGCCTGGAAGCGCTGGTCATGCCGCGCAATGAAAAAAGCCTGCGGATAATGAGAAAATTCGGCTTTCAGCAGGAGGGCCTGTGCCGCAAATGTCTGGAAGTGAACGAAGAGTGGGAAGACCATTATATATTTGCGCTGATAAATGATAAAATCAGCGCCAAACAGCACTACGACTGAAAGGAAGGATAATCTATGGCAATAATTGATATATCGGGCTTTGCGCCCAACAGCATAACCGACGGCCCCGGCCTGCGTTTTACGGTGTTCTGCCAGGGATGTATACACAACTGCCCCGGCTGCCACAACCCGGAAACCCACCCTTTTGGCACCGGTGAAAAATACCGGGTGGAAGATATATACAAAATGATAAAAAAAGACCCGCTGGTAAAAGGTGTGACCTTCTCCGGCGGCGAGCCTTTCTGCCAGCGGGAAGCTTTCTGCCGGCTGGCACAGCTGCTGAAAGCTGACGGCTATGAAATTGCCGCCTATACAGGCTTTTTGTTCGAGGATTTTATCAAAGACAAAGCCGACGCCAAATACAAACTGCTGGAATATCTGGACATACTTATTGACGGCCCGTTTATCCTAGCTCAGCGCAGCCTTGATGCCGGCTTCAAAGGTTCTTTGAACCAAAGGGTGATAAATGTCCCCGCCTCTCTGGAAAAAGGCGAGGTTGTCCTGGAAAAATCCGCCCGCTGGCGCACACTGTGACAACGGGAAAATACACACCCCAACAGGCAAAGCCAGGTTTTGCCGATTACTGTTTGTAAATACTGCGGAAATATACTGATAAAATTAAAAAGACGGGCTTTGCCCGTCTTTTTTGTCTGATTTTTGCCAACTAAAATATATGCAGAAGATTGCGTCCGGCAGTTACATCGTGCAACATAGGCCTGACGGCTATATAATGTCGTGTTAAGCGTATTTTTTCACCTGCCAGGCGCTGCGTATCTGGCTTTGAATATCCTCAAAATCCCACAGCTTTTCACTGTTTTTTATGCTGTTGGGGTCGTTTACTTTTATAAGCCCGTCGTCCAGTCCGGCCAGCAGTATAAAGTGCCCCTTTGATGTAAAATCCCCCGGCCCCATCAGCCGTATAATGCAGTTGCCTTTTTCCAGCCGTGATGTAAACGCATATTCCAGTATCTCTATGCTTTCCACATCCAGCCCCAGCAGCGGCCCGCCTTCGTATATCAGGCTGTGCATACTGCCGCTGCCGTCGGTGTCATAGCCGTATGTTTCGGCAAACTCCATCATTTTTACCGGTGTCAGGCTGTCGTCTTCCAGGGTGTATATGGCCGCCATGGCAAGGCACAGCGGACCGCAGCCGCTCAGCGCCGCCGCCTGGCCGCTGTACATTCGGTATCCCCAGCGTATATCCCACTGCATCAGTAGCGGCGGTGCGGAAAAATCCGTTATACCCAGGTTTTGTATGTCTTCGTATGTCCATTTATAAGTGGGCCAGTTTTTTACAAACCGTTCCGTTTCGCTGTTTTTGGACAGCATTTCCACTATTTCCTGCGGATACTCGCGCATTGAAATTCCCCTTTCCCGGGCAAAATTTTCTATTTCATTATATGCACCGGGATATGTTTTGTATAAAGAAAGTTTCATGGCTCCGATACAAAAAATAAGTACGGATATTGCAATAAAAAGCTTTTTCATCTTTCTCCCCCTTGCGATAGCTTTATTATACAAAAGGGAAAATTAAGAAAAAACTGAGAAGAAAATTAAGAATAATTAAGAAAAAATTAAAAGGCCCTTTAAGGGCCTTTTTCAGTCTTGTTTGTCCGAGTATTCTGCCAGCCGCTCCTGATACAGCGGGTGGTTTTCCAGCGGCCGGACGCCGGTGGAATATATCCTTACACTGTCGCTGTCATAAATTTTTTCAAATACTTCGCTTATGACAGCCTCGCTTCCGTCAAACTGCCGCGAGAATATCAGATGGGTTATACCGGCGGTCTGCCGCAGTCTTATCACTTCATCTGCCGGTGTGTCGGCACTGAACAACGCCCGGTTTACTGCCAGTCGCTGGTCTATTACATAATAAGGCACACCCATGTTGGTCAGCGCATAGGCGTAACCTTCCATATACCCTTGTCTGCCGCTGAGGGCGGAATATATGTTGGATATTCCGTCTTTTTTGTATGGGTCTGCGTGTATTCGATTGGTGGCAAACAGCGCATTTTCCCGGCTGTTTTCGTGCAGAAATTCCATCGCCAGCTGGTCGTCGGCGGTGACAACTGCGTTGTACGGGTATTTCTCAATAATACCCAGGTTGCGCGCCAGGAACCTGGCTCCGCTGCCGATGTAGTTTGTGTACATAAATGCGGTGGTGATAACTGCCGCCCCGGCGAATACCGCCAGCCGTTTTCCGGCTCGCTTGCCTTTTATCAGCTCCAGTGCGTCCACCGCCAGCAGGTTCATGAAAAACAGCGCCAGAAAAGCAAAATACACCTGACTGAGGGCATAATGGTCAAACAGATAGAAAGCGGCAAATCCGCCTGCCACCATGCTGTTTGTCCACAGCCTGCGCCCGGACAGTTTGAACAGATTTTTTACATCTTTAACCAGTCCTGCCCCGTACAGAAATGCCGCCGCCGGCGCCATAAGGAAACTGTGCAAAAACATGCATATTATCTGGGCGGCGTACCACAACGGAAGATTTCCGCTGCGCCACAGGCCGTCCAGGAAAGATGAAAACACCGTCTTGGACAAAGTTCCCCATGTATTAAAGGCCATGCTGGTGTTGGCCCCGGAGGAGAAAAACAGTTTGTACACCACAAAAAATACACCGCCGATAACCGCCGCCCACACCAGTGCACGATATCCGGTTTTTCTCTGCACAAACAGCCATATCAGCGTTATTACGGCGCCCACGGCCACTATGGCCGCCACTGGTCCTTTGGCAAAGCACAGCATGAAAAACGCCGCGGTCAGCAGGCCGCCCTGGAAAAATGAAGGTTTAAATCCATTGTCCAGCAGCTGTACAAACATTGCGGAAAAGGCGCATAGATATATGGTGGCTGTGGCCTGGGAGTTTATGTTGGTTATCATGTGGTAGGCCAGGTCGTTTAAAAATACACTGCGGCCGCTGAGGAAACAGCCGTACAGCGAAAAACAACCGAATATAAACATGGAAAAGGTAAACAGAACAGCCTTCTTTTCATCGGCAAAAAATATTCTGCCAAAGGAAAACAGACTGCCCACCACGCACACCAGCACCATTGGTTGCAGATAGAAGGCCACAATACCGTAAGCAGATATTCCCGTCAGCCAGCTTATCCGCCCTGCAAAAAGCTCGGTCAGATAATGGTAGTGCAGCTGTACGCCGGAATAGCGTATGTCCTCCGGGATAAACCTGAGAGTAAAGGACTGGGCGTTGCCCACATTCCACAGCATGTCACTGCTTAAAAGGGTGTTGCCCACATTTGCCGGCAGGGCGCTTTTTATTACTATATTGAATGTAAACAAAAGCAACAGGGCGAAATACAGCAGAATCAGAAGCCATTGCAAGGAACCGGGTGCGGATATTTTTATATCCTTTTTCTGCTTTAACATCACCACTGCTCCGCAAACAGCCGCCGCGGCGCACACGGCGGCAAACAGCCCCCTGCTGTGCAGTCGCATGCACACGCAGTATGCCGCGCAGAAAAATCCGCTGCCCAGCAGAATATTTGTCATAAAGCCCATGCCGTCAAATAACCTGTCAGCCTTTATAACTTTCCGCCGCAGCACACCGGGCAGGTACACCAGACCTAGGCAAACAGCCCATACGGCCGCCGCCTGCAAAAGATTTCCTCCGCTGTATACAGTCAGCGCCATATACAGCACTGCTACAACGGCGCACAGAAATATTTTCAGTTTTATATGGTTTTCATACAGATCCAAAATAATTTTTTTCATTTTAATATCCTTATGTTATTTGTAAAAAGTATAACATTCCGGCGGGCAAAAAACAATTAAATTGATATTAAAGTTATATCCGAAAAAATTTTTAAAAAACTGTTGACAAGTACGAATTATTATGGTATATTTATTAAGCAATTTGATTGCTGGTGTAGCTCAGCCGGTAGAGCAGCTGATTTGTAATCAGCAGGTCGGGGGTTCGAATCCGTCCACCAGCTCCAATGTGTGGGAGTGTTCCCGAGTGGCCAAAGGGGGCAGACTGTAAATCTGTTGTCAGTGACTTCGATGGTTCGAATCCATCCGCTCCCACCATTTTTTAACCCGCCGGCGGCGGGTTTGTTTTTTTTATACTCTGCCTGTTCCCTTTTGGGGGCAGGCTTTTTTCGTTGCACAGAAAAATTTTTTGTGATATAGTCAAAATATATATCTGTTTTGGAGGTATCTATGCGTATACTTGTTGCGGAGGATGAAAAAGACCTCAACCGGCTGATAAGCGACAAACTGAAAAAAGAAGGCTATGCGGTGGACAGCTGTTTTGACGGGCGGGACGCGCTGGATTACATGCAAAGCGCTGACTATGACCGGGTGATAATGGATGTTATGATGCCTGCAATGGACGGTTTTGAAGCGGTGAAAAGATACCGTGCAGAGGGCGGAAAATCTCCGGTGCTGTTCCTCACAGCCCGTGACAGCATAGAAGACAGGGTCAGGGGCCTGGATATCGGCGCCAATGACTATCTGGTGAAACCCTTTTCATTCCGGGAGCTGGGCGCCAGGATAAGGGTGATGACCAGGACGGCGGCCGCCTCTTCGGCAGATGCTTATACCGTTGCTGACCTGGTGCTGGACAGCCGCAGCAAAACTGCACGGCGCGCAGGAAAGAGGCTGTCCCTTTCGGCCAGGGAGTTTGCCTTGCTGGAATATATGATGCGCAACCGGGGGCGTGTGCTCAGCCGCCGGCAGATAGAAAACAACCTGTATAACTATGATTACGAAGGCGGCACCAATGTGGTGGATGTGTATATAAGGTATCTGAGGAAAAAGGTTGACGAAGGTTTTGACACAAAGCTGATACACACAGTCCGCGGCGCCGGATATGTCATAAGGGAGGATGATAAAGGCTGATGAAATCTCTTTCCATAAAGGCAAAGATAACCCGGTGGTTTTCCCTGCTTATACTGGCCATACTGGCGGCGGCGCTGGCGCTGTTTATGTCTGCCGGGTCCTCTGTACTGCGGGCCCGGGGCCAGCGGACATTGCAGGAACTGGTACAGAAAAACAGCGAAGAGCTGACCTACACGGCAGACAGACGGGATATTCTGTACGGCTATCAATATATTATTTACGGCGACGGATACCTTATTATCCGCGACAATTTCCTGGACCGGGAAAACGGGGTCTACTGCGCCTTGTTTGACAGCGCCGGCAACCTGCTGTACGGTACCCATGTGGGGGCCTTCCCCATTTCAGCTGACGGAACGGTGCACACATTCTCCAGGTCTGACAGGGATTATTATGTTTACTCTCACCCCTTAAGCGGCGAAGGCCTGGACGGGCTTATTATACAGGGTGTTGTCGAAAAGGACGCCAACCGTTTTCTTCTGGACGGTTTGTTTTCCGAAGCTCTGCTTATTTTGCCTGCGCTGGCATTGCTGGCTGTGGGCGGCGGCTATATCCTGGCGGCAGTAATGCTGCGACCGATACAGAAAATCAGCCAAAGCGCCGCGGCCATCAGCGGCGGAGAGGATTTGTCCCGGCGCATTGATATAGGCGGCGGCAACGACGAAGTCCACCGGCTGGCGGACAGCTTCAACAAAATGCTGGCCAGGCTGGAAACCTCTTTTGAAGAGGAAAAACAGTTTACCTCTGATATATCCCACGAACTGCGCACCCCTGTTTCCGTGATACTGGCCCGGAGCGAACTGGCGGCGGACAACCCCGACCCCAAGACCACGGAGGTTATACGCAGGCAGGCGCTGAGAATGAAAAACATACTGGAAAGGATGCTGTCCTACTCACGCCTGACGCGCCTGGACAGCCTGCCGAGTAAAGAAATGATAGATATAAGTCTGATGTGCCGGGCGCTGGCGGAAGAACAGCGGCTGAAAGACTGCCGCGGCATGCGCCTTCACCGGGATATACAGCCGGGCCTGCTGGCTGTGGGTGACGAAGGCCTGCTTATCCAGGCAGTTGTAAATCTTCTGGACAATGCCTGCAAGTACGGCGCACAGGGCGGCAATATATGGCTGACAGCAGGCAAAGGCGGCGGAAAAGTGTATATACAGGTGGCCGATGACGGCCCCGGCATACCGCGGCGGCAGCAGGACAAGGTGTTCGGCCGCTTTTACCGCGCCGACTCTTCCCGCACCCAGGATACCGGTGGCAGCCTGGGTCTGGGTCTGGCGGTGGTCAGGCAGATTGCCCGCCTGTGCGGCGGCAGCATTTCCCTGTCCAGCCGGCCGGGCAAAGGCTGTACCTTTACCCTGACCCTTCCGGCGGCAGAAAATCAATAAATACCAAAAGACCTTTTTAAAAATTTGAAAAAAGGTCTTTTTTTAATGTTCTTTTAATGTTGACGGTCTATAATAAAGCCATAACACAAAAGGAGGCTGATTTTATGACAGCGACAAAGAAGATAATAGCACTTATGACAGCCATAGTATTGGCCGTTGCGGCTTTGGGAATAGGCATCGGCGCTTACGCCACCAGCCAGGCCGAAAAAAAGTCCATAGGACAGGACAAAGCACTGGAAATAGCCCTCAGCGAAGCAGGTGTTACAGCCGAAAACGCTTCCTACACAAGGGTGAAGCTGGACAGGGATGACGGATATTGGGTTTATGAAGTGGAATTTTATGCCGACGGTCTGGAATACGATTTTACAATAGCCAGCACTGACGGAAAGGTTATAAAAAAGGAAATTGACGGCCGAAAGGTAAACGCCGTGGTTTCACAGCGGCAGTCCTCAGAGGGACAGTCTTCACAGCAAAGCACACGGACAGACGGAATAACTTTGGAAAAAGCAAAGGAAATTGCCTTGCAGGCAGCAGGAGTAAACAGCGCCGACGCGCAGTTTACCAAAGGAAAGCTGGAAACAGACGACGGCAGGATGTTCTACGAAGTGGATTTTTACGCCGGCGGTTATGAATACGATTACAAAATAGCCATGGACGGCCGGGTGCTGGAAGCTGAAAAGGAAAAACGGCCGGAGTACAGCTCCAACTCTGCTTCCGACAACCTTATAGGAGTAGACAAGGCAAAGCAGATAGCGCTCAGCCACAGCGGCGCACCTGCTGACGGAGTGTATTTTGAAAAAGCCAAGCTGGAAATGGACGACGGCCGCACCTATTATGAAATAGAATTCAGATTTGGCGTCGAAGAATATGAATACGACATCGATGCGGTTACAGGCGAAATACTCAGTTTTGACAGGGACACCAACGATTAAAAGGGGGCTTTGCCCCTTTTTATTTTGCAAAAATAACCCTTGACTTAAAGTACGGTTGAAGTTATATAATTAAAACACAATCTGTTTACAAATTTTGGAGGAAAAAATGGAAAAAAGCAAGGTATATTTTTCTGATATGCGCGCTTTGCCGGGCACCAGTTTGCAGGAAAAGCTGGCAAAACTGATAAAGAGGGCCGGTATAGGCGACATCGATTTTCAGGACAAGTTTGCCGCGATCAAAATTCATTTCGGCGAACCGGGCAACCTGGCCTATCTGCGCCCCAACTGGGCCAAAACTGTGGTTGATGTGGTCAAAGAACTGGGCGGCAAACCCTTTTTGACCGACTGCAACACCTTGTATGTGGGCAGAAGAAAAAATGCGCTGGAACATCTGGATGCAGCATACGAAAACGGCTTCAGCCCCTTTTCCACCGGCTGCCAGGTTATAATCGCTGACGGCCTGAAAGGTACAGATGAAACAATTGTACCCATCGACGGCGAATATGTAAAAGAGGCCAAAATAGGCACAGCCATCATGGATGCCGATGTGTTTATCACCCTTAACCATTTCAAAGGTCACGAACAGACAGGTTTCGGCGGTGCTTTGAAAAACATCGGTATGGGCTGCGGCAGCCGCGCCGGCAAAATGGAACAGCATTACAGCGGCAAACCCAATGTGAACAAGGACAAATGCCGCAGCTGCGGTATGTGCGCCAAAAACTGCGCCCACGGTGCAATTTCTTTTGATGAAAACCGCCATGCTTCAATTGACCAGGACAAATGCGTAGGCTGCGGCCGCTGCATAGGCGCCTGCAACTTTGATGCAATTCACCCCAACAACAGCTCTGCCGAAGCTTTGCTGAACAAAAAGATGGCTGAATACGCCTGGGCCGTGGTAAAGGACAGGCCGCATTTCCACATCAGCCTGGTTATAGATGTTTCTCCTTACTGCGACTGCCATGCAGAAAACGATGTGGCCATCATACCCGATGTAGGTATGTTTGCATCCTTTGACCCGGTTGCCCTGGACCAGGCCTGCGCCGATGCCTGCAACCGCCAGAATGCAATGATGGGCTCTTTGCTGGATGAAAGAATAAAAGCTCACGGCGAAGACTGCACCTGCGACCATGACCATTTCCACATGGTAAGCCCCAATACCGACTGGAAAGTATGTCTCGAACACGCTGAAAAACTGGGTATAGGCACCAGAGAGTACGAACTTATAACAGTAAAATAACAGGTAAAAATTATCCCCCGGACAGCCGCCCGGGGGATTTTTGTTTTTGCTTCTTCCCGGGGACAGAGAAAGTTATTTTAAAGATAATAATTTGTATTTTCTGATGGCGGTACAGCCGTATTTGCGCCGCGCAATGCGGCGGCGTTTGGGGCGACGGCCTTGAAAGTATACTGCAATATTTATGCTTTGCATACAGATGCTTACTTCATTTTTTCGCAGTCCGTTCTGCCTGACCTGCACTTTTTTACAGGCAGGTCTGCGGCAAAATAAATCAATAAAAAACAGACCGGATATTCTCCGGTCTGTTTTAAATTTATTCGCCTTGTTTAAACTCGTAAAAATCGTTCATATTCAGGTTGGTATACAGCACCTCCACCGTGTCTGTACCTTCACCCATGATAATTTCGCTCAGCTTTTCGGCCACAGCCTTCTGCATTTCACGGGGCCTGGTTTTCCACTGTACCATAACCATGCACAGCCCGTCGTCTTTCATGCCTCCGCGGAAAAACAGACAGTCGTTGTGTTCCACTACAATGTGTTCAACCGGCACATTTATCAGCTCTGCCAGCCGGTCGGCTATGGGAGCAGACAGTTTTTCGCATCTTTCAGGTGTGACACCTTTTAAAATAACCTGTGGCATTTCTGTACCTCCAAAGAGAGTTTATATAATAAAAGTATATATGAATTTTTTGAAAAAATCAAGGATACACACCTGCCATTACATCATGGCCAGCATGTTCATGATAACATCATTGCACAGTTTGGGTGCCTGGTGTTTGAAGTCATAGTATGTATCTTTTGCACTGTCGTCTGCCAGGTCGGAAATAATTCTTACAATAAGGAATGATTTGCCGTTGTTGTAACAGGTCTGGGCTATTGCCGCGCCTTCCATGTCGTTGCACCGTGCGCTGGTGATGCCCAGCAGCCACTGTTTCTGTGCGCTTTCGGTAATAAACTGGTCGCCGGTGGTAACCGCGCCCACATGCAGTTTGTCCTCGATGCCCATTTCCTTTGCGGCCCGTACGGCTTTTTCAATCAGTGTTTCGTCTGCCGGATATACGCCGCCGTTGGGGAAATTGCCCCGCAGTACGGAAGGTGTTACATCGTAATATTCGGTCTGGGTGCTGATGACCACATCCCCCACTTTTATGCCTTTTTTCAGCCCGCCGGCCAGGCCGGTGTTTATGGCGCAGTCAATGCCGAATTCGCTGATAAGCAGCTGTGTCATGGCCGCGGCGGCAACCTTGCCCACACCGCATTTGACTACACACACATCCTGTCCGCACAGCTTGCCGCTGTATACCACTGTTCCTGCGCGGTGGGTTTCCACCACATCCTGCATATTTGCCACAAGGCTTTTAACTTCTTCTTCCATTGCGCCGATAATTGCTGTTTTCATATATTTTTCTCCTTTATACTTTTAATTTCAAAAATTCTGTTTATCATGCAAAGCAGCTTTGGCCTTTGCCGGCTGCCTGCTGTTTTCAGTCGGTTTTATTTGGATATATAAAAATCAGAATTGCATAAAGGCGGCAATCTCATCCTGATATTGCTGAATACTATGTATTTCCCTCCCTTAAATTATCATTTTATGGTTTCCTGATATTCTTTGCTTATGTCCATCATATATCGGAAAAATTCCAGCGCATACTGCCTGTATTCGTCTTCGGTGCAGTCGGCCACCCTTTGCAGGATGTCCTCTTCCCTTTTTCTGTCCAGCGTGGGCATATCATGTGCCTTTTTGTAAGCGGCCACTTTGGCTGACAGCTCCATCCTTTTTACAAACAGTTTCAGCATCCGGTCATTTATATCATTTATCTGCCGGCGTATCTGTTGCAAATCAAGTTCTTCCATTTTTTATTCCTCCCAGAATTCTTCCAGTGTAATTTCATTTTCCATAATATAATGAGCCACTTCCTGACCTACATAGCGGTAGTGCCATGGTTCGTATGCTATTTCTGTTATGCTTTCTTTTCCCTTGGGGAAACGCAGTATAAATCCGTAATCAGCACAGTTTTCGTACAGCCATTTGAAATGTTCGGTTTCTTCAAAGTCCTGGGTCAGATCGCTGTTGCTGTTGTACCAGGTGGAGGAAACAATATCCGCCGCCAGGCCCAGATTGTGTTCGCTGGTGCCGGGGATGGCCACCCATTTGGCCGCTTCGCTTTCGGCTGTCCGCTGGTCATAGCCCATATTCAGATATTCATTTACCTTGTTGTTGTACAGGCCTTTCTGATATTCTATGGTGCGGTATGTGGATACCAGGTACATCGGGTATCCTGCCCGTGCGGCATCATCCAGCATTTTTTCCAGCCGGTCAGCTGCGCGCACATCAAACAGTTTTCCGGTTCCCTTTATTTCTCTGGTGGTCACATCAAAATCGTCCTCCAGCGGGTGGTGGACATTTACCAGTGTGGCAAATTCTCCCTTGTCCGGTTTGTTGTCAACTGCGGCAGATGAAGAGGGTGCAGTGCTGTTTTGAGATGACGGCACAGAAGCTGAAGAATATGAAGAGGATGAAGAGCTGTCATCCTTTTTGCCCACAACTGCTTTTACCGCCAATGTCAGCACAACTGCCAGCACAGCTATAACAGCCAGCAGTCTCAGCCTTTTGTAAAACAGGCGTTTTTTCCTTCTCTTTGCATTAGCCTTCTTTTTATATGTATTGGGATTTTCTTTGTTTGCCATATAAAATCACTCCATTTCTCCCAGACAAAACATAGTCAGCGCGGCGGCTGTCACCGCCGCAGTCTCGCACCTGAGTATTCGTTGCCCCAGCAAAAGGCTGGCTGCCCCGGCCTGCTGCATCTTTTCCGCTTCCCGGGGGCTAAACCCACCTTCACTGCCTATAATTACAGCTGTATTTTCACAGCCGTCAAAATTTATCTCTGACAGCTTTTCACTGCCTTTTTCATAAAACAGAAGCACCTTGTCAAACTCTTTCAGAATGGGCAGAATCTGAGCCATAGTCATGGTGGGGCTTACTTCCATGGGGGTCGAGCGGGCGCATTGCTTGCATGCTTCGTCAGAAATTTTTTGCAGTCGTGCGGTTTTGTTCTCATCCTTTTTGCTTTTCTGTGCCACGCAGTATTCACTGACAAAAGGAATCAGGCGCACTGCACCCAGTTCGCACATTTTCTGTGTTATAAATTCCAGCTTGTCGCTTTTTGGCAGGGCCATAAAAACTGTCAGCTTCCTTTCCGGGTCTGCCGGATTCTTTTCTTTTGAAATCACACGGCAGGTCACCTGTCCGCCTTCTGCCGCCGTTATCCGGGCGGTGTAATCAAAGCCGTCCTTGTTGGACAAAGTCAGCATATCGCCGGGGCCCAGGCGCATTACTTTGATTATATGCTGTGCTTCCGGGCCGGTTATCAGCGCTTCATCGCCGTGCAGCCGGCTGATAAAATATCTGTGTGCCATATCAAATCCTTACAGGGTGGCGACTATGCACACCCAGCCGTTCTTTTCATATATTTTTATAATCTCAAAGCCAAGGCCTTCAAGACAGGCAACAACCTCGTCTTTTCTGGTGTCGATTATGCCGCTGGTTATATATATTCCGCCTTTTTTCAGAAATGCCGGCACATCTTTGGACAAGGCCATTACAGCGTTGGCCACAATGTTGGCTGTCACCACATCGTATTTGCCGCTGGCTGTTTGAGCCAGGTCGCCTACCTTTACTGTAAACTTGTCCGACACATTGTTAAGCTGTGCGTTTTCTGCGGCTACTTTTACCGCGGTGGGGTCAATATCCACGCCTTCGGCGCACTCTGCACCCAGCAAAACAGCCCCTATGGCCAGTATTCCGCTGCCGGTGCCTACATCCAGCACCCTTTCGCCGCCTTTTATCCACCTGTCCAACGCTTCCAGGCACAGATATGTGGTTTCATGAGTACCGCTGCCAAAGGCCAGACCCGGATCCAGGCGCATTACAACCCTGTCTGTCCGGTAGTCTTCCCAGGACGGGCACACAGCCAGACGGCTGCCGATTTCCATCGGATGATAGTATTTTTTCCATGCGTTCTGCCAGTCTTCCCGGTTCACATAGTCCACTTCACAGCGGTATTTCACGCCCAGCTCATCCAGGCGGTTTTCCAGGTTCATGCGTGCGGCCTGGGCATCCAGTTCAGGTGATATGTAATGATGTACAATTATCTGTCGGCGGTCCTTTTTCAGCAGGTCATCTTCGATCAGGTCCACATGGGCTATCCGCTCCACCTGCCGCTCCAGGTCACTGTAATCTTCTATCTGCACCCCGGCGGGGCATATTTCTGCGGATACAAAATCAAAAATATCCTCGTATTTTTTGTCGGTAATAATTTTCAAATCAGTCCACTGCATATTTTTTCTCCCATAAAATTATTTTATCACAGCCGATTTTATACTTTTGTCGAAAATCCGCTTAAACATATCTGCATCTCAGCTCTATCACTATGCCCACTATCGTCACCGGCAGGTCACGGCATTCCTGTGGGGTGTAATGCATGGGCATATAATCCGGATTTGTGGGTATCAGTGTGATGCCGTCGCTGTTTATCAGCACCTTTTTGACGGTGGCTTCCTCTTTGCCTACCATCACCACAGCAGTCTGTCCGCTGTCGGCCGTGGCCTGTTTTCGCACCAGTACCACATCTCCCCGGCTCATCTTTGGTTCCATGCTGTCCCCTTTTATCCTCAATGCAAACAGCTCGCCGGTTTTGGCCAGTTCGTCATTGACCATTTCGTACCCGATTATATTTTCCGCCGCCAGGGACGGCAATCCTGCACGCACTTCTCCCACCAGCGGCACAGCCACATCTTCCCTGGGGGCGCTGTATAAAGCCTGCACGCCCAGCAGCTCTTCAAAGCTGACGGCAAAAAATTCGCACAGTCGGACGATCATATGGTAATCGGGCTTGCGCCGTCCTGTTTCCCACATGGCCACTGTGCTGGTGGATACACCTATCATCTTTGCCAGCTGAAGCTGTGTCAGCCCGCGGCGCTTTCTCAGCGCAGCCAAATTTTTCATTTTTACACCTCGTCACTTTTAAAGATTATAACATCTTATTATTAAAAAGTAAATTGTTAAAGTCACAGAAAATACAACTAATAGTTGTTAAAACCGTTGACAAAAACAGATGTTGCAGATATAATTATATCACAAATCGTGATAATCGGAGGTGCACCATGAACAAAGAAATCATTTTGAAACAACTGAAAGAATATTCTCAACGCAGGAAAGTACAGCCGGTGTTAAAGGAGCAGATAGAACGGTTAAAAAAGCGGGCGGTGCTTCGGAAAAGCGAAGGAGCGCTGGAAAGCGAAAGACAGACAGAAGAAAGATTGCGGTCAATAAAAAGGCTGGAAGAAGCCTACCGGTTTAACCGGCGGCGGCAGAAAAGCATGGATATATGTCTGGACACGCTTGAATACAGGGAAAAAACGGTGCTGTGGTATTTTTATATAGACAGACCGTCGGACTATATAGACCGGCTGGCCGACGAGCTGGGTATAGAGCGCAGCCAGATATACCGTGTAAAAGACAGGGCACTGAAAAACCTGGGCAAAGTATACTTTGGCCTTTCACGGTAAAAATAAAAAGGCGGAGGGTTACCTCCGCCTGAATTTTTATATGAATTATACGCTCATGATATCTTCCCAGATACCGTCATAGTTTTTGGTGTTGTACGGGCTGTGGAAGTTGGCCATGATTTCTTTTGCTTTGGCGCCGTCGTCAGCCAGCAGGTCGATAACGCTGCAAGCCATGATTTTTGCAGGAACAATAAATGCTTTTTCCATGTCGTCCAGACGGAAGTCTTTGGTGTGGAAACCGTTTACAAAACCGCCTACGCCGCCTTGTACACAGGGCATAACGGTCATAACATCACCTACATCGGAAGAACCGCCTTCAACTTCGGTGTTGTATATAATCTCGTTGTCGGGGTACAGTTCTTTGGCGTTGTCACCGAATACATGTGCCAGTTCCAGGTTGTCTGCAACGGGCAGATATCCAGGCAGGTCAGATATTTCCACTTCACAGCCGATAGCATAGGCCGCACCTTTTATCGCACGGTTTACCTTCATGTTGGCGTCTTTTATGGCTTCGATTGTAGCGCCGCGTACATACATTTCCATTCTTACATCATTGGGGACAATGTTTACCAGTGTACCGCCCTTTGTGATTATCGGATGTATTCTGATGCAGTCCTGATCTTTCAGTGTCTCTCTTATGGAGTTGATTGCCATCAAAGCCAGTGCAGCAGCGTTCAGCGCATTGACACCGTTCCAGGGAGATCCGCCGGCATGAGCCTCCTTGCCGATGAATTTTACATTTTTTGCGATAAAGCCTACATTTCTGTTGGCAGCGGTTATTTCTTTGTCCGCATTGTTGCCGTGAACCATCATGGCCATGTCTATGTCGTCATAAACGCCCAGGTGGATAAGCTCCTGCTTGCCGCCCAGATATTTGATTTTACCTTCTTTTATCAGGCCTTCGCGGTATTCCAGCTCAACACATTCTTCTGCCGGAACAGCCAGGAAGGTTACATTGCCGCCGCTGATTTCGTCTTTTACGGCGCTCAGGCCTATGGCGCTGGCCAGCATGGATGTGATCTGGCCAAAGTGGCCGCAGCAGTGGGCTGCACCTGTGTCGGGGGCTGCATCAGGATGGTCAGGACATACAACAGCGTCCAGTTCGCCCATGATACATACATTGGGTCCTTCTGCGCCGTCTTTCAGCTTGGCTTTTACACCGGTGATACCCAGACCGCTTTCATATTTAAGTCCCAGTTCGCCAAAGGTTTTCTGCACAACATCGCTGGCAAAGGTTTCTTTATAGCCCAGCTGGGGATTTTTGTAAATTGACAGGCCTATTTCGCATATTTTGTCTTTGTTTGCGTCAATGGCCCGGCAGACTTTTTGTTTCAACAGTTGTTTGTCCATAATTTTACTCCTTTTGTAAGATACGGTTATTGATAGCTTCATTATACACCTATAAAAATAAAACTGCAATATGTTTGCTTACCAAAAACATTTGTTTTTTATAAAAGTTGATTACAAATGTTGTAACCATATTCATGTTTAAATGGCCGGCAGTATGTGATATAATATACAAGTTAAAAAAGTTAAGGGAGATACAGATGAAAAGATTTTTGCGGATAGTTTTATCTCTGTGTGTGTGCCTGTCTGTGCTGACAGGGTGCCAAAAACGGGAAAAACAAAAATATTCCACGATAATATTCGGCTTTGATACCGTTATCAGCCTGGTCAGCTATCAGGAAAGCCAGGAGGAATTTGACCGGATGGCGGAGTTTGTAAAGGAAAGATATGATTATTTCAACAGCCTGTATGATATATACAACGACTATGACGGCATAAACAACCTGAAAACCGTAAACGACAATGCCGGTATCAGCCCGGTACAGGTAAGCCGGGAGATAATAGACCTGCTGGAATTTTCAAAAGAATGGTATGAAAAATCCGGCGGCAAGCTGAATGTGGCCATGGGCAGTGTGCTGAGGGTCTGGCATGATGTGCGCGAGGAATTTTCCGCCACAGGCACCACCACCCTGCCGGATATGGATCTGCTGCGCCAAAAGGCCGAGCATACAGATATAAACCGGGTGCAGATTGACCGTGAAAACATGACGGTGTATATAACTGACAGCAATGTTCAGCTGGATGTGGGAGCAGTGGCAAAAGGCTACGCCACTGAAATGATATGCGACGAGCTTCGGGAAAAGTATGACAATTTTGCCATTTCCGCCGGGGGCAATGTGAAAACCCACGGACATCCCCGGGACGGCCGCGAGCGCTGGGGAATAGGAATAGAAAACCCAATGGTGGACGAAAATTTTGACAAAATAGGCGGAAATCTGGACACCGCATATTTCAACACAGATATGTCGCTGGTGTGTTCCGGCGGCTACGAAAGATTTTTTGTGCTGGACGGTAAAAGATATCACCATGTTATAGACCCGGTTACACTGTATCCGGAGGAGGTTTACCGGGGTGTGTCTATTTTTTATGAGGACAGCGGCGTGGCCGACGCCCTTTCCACCACCACATTTTTAAGCACACCGCAGCAGGCCATGGAGCTGGTGGAAAGCATAGATGGTGCCGAGTGCATACTGGTGGAGATTGACGGCACCGTACACAAATCTTCCGGCGTAGATGCCTATCTTGCCAGCGCCGGCGTGGACAGCATGACAAAATAAAGGAGAAGATATGGAACATACCGAAAAAACCCTGTCGGAAAATACCATATTTACCGGCAGGATAATAACAGTAAAACAAAGACAGGTACAGCTGGAAAACGGCCGGCAGCGGTCAAGGGAGCTGGTGCTTCATCCAGGCGGTGCCGCGGTACTGCCGGTGGACGAAGATAACAATGTGTATCTTATACGCCAGTTCCGCGCACCTTTTGGACGCACAGTGCTGGAAATACCGGCAGGTAAGCTGGAAAAAGGTGAAGACCCGCTGGCAGCCGCCAAAAGAGAACTGGCGGAAGAAACAGGCTTTTCCGCCGCCCATTATTTCAGTCTGGGCCAGATGTGGCCGACGGTGGGTTTTTGCGATGAGGTAATACACATATACATGGCCGCCGGCCTGACAAAGGGAGAAATTCACCCGGATGAGGATGAATTTATATCCCTTGAAAAATATCCGCTGGAAATGGCATGGAATATGTGTATGGACGGCAGTATAACCGACGGCAAAACCCTGACAGCCATATTAAAGGCGGCGTGGCTGCTGAAAAATAAATAAAATATACATAATATAAAAGGACGGGTAATCCCCGTCCTTTTGATTTATATTGTATGCTTTTTCAGATTATGCCCAGTACAAACAGTCCTGCGGTGTTTATACCGAAGTTTGCCGCCGCATGTACCAGCCAGGAGGCGTATATTCCGCCGGTCTTTTCGTTGATAAGATTAAACATACCTCCGCCGGCTGCCAGGGCCGCTATCGTCAGCGCCGTCACAGGTAACGAAAACCAGCCGTCCAGTATGGCTATGTGATACAGTGAAAAGCACAAAGCGGAAAAAACAAAGGCAAAATTTCTGCCTGCGGTCTGTTTCAGGCACAGATACGCAAAACCACGGAAGAAAAATTCTTCCAGCAGACTGTTTATAAATGATATGTAAATCCGGGTGATGATAAAATTGGATTTATTCACACCCTGGCTTTTTTCCAAAGCCCCGGCCACTGCGGAAAAGTCTATAAACCTTTGGCCGATAAAATATGCCGATATTATCAGTATATACACACTGACAGCCAATATTGCCGCAATTTTCAGCCCTTTTCTGTGAAAGCCGAAAACTTTTCTTATGCCACACTGCTTGTCCATGGCGCTGTAAACAATAGGCAGAAAAGCAAAAAACAGCATTTTAAAAGCTGACTTTATCCGGTATCCCGGCTGCCATATTCCGTCGATAAAAGCCATGGCCAGGCAGCCGGCGGCTGTTATAAAACATATATTTATTTTTGTTTTCATAAAACGGATCCCGCCCGTTGCCGGACCTTATTTTCTTCCTGCTTTTGCCGTTGACGGCCGCGTACCTTTTTATATATCGTCTGCCATATCAGATACAGCCCTGTCCGCCCGCAGATAAAAAACAGGCTCCATTGATTTATCAGCTGCCTGTGGTTGGACTCCCACAGCATCATAAACATCCAGAATCCCACCAGCGAAAGGTATGGCGCAAAGCATGCAGACAGCGGATTATTTTGTTTCAAAACAATCGCTGCGCCTGCCACGGAAAGAAACATCATAAAAAGATACATCCCCTGGGACAGGTTGTTGAACAGCGAAAAGTATTTACCCTGCTGAAAAACGATTTCATATACCCATCCTGCCACAGGTGAATTGTCCTGATACTGATAATTGTAATACATTTCCCCGGTGCCGCTGCCAAAGGTGCGGCAGGTTTTGCGGTACAGAAGCTGCCGGTATCCGCCGGCTCCCATTTCGTTCAGTCGTTCCTTTATCACCTGTATATTTTTTTCTACACGCATATCAGGGGGAACCGAGCAGGTTATATCCCATTCATCATACCGGCTGTAAGAGCCGTCCCCCTGCAAGCCCATCATTATCCAATGGGTGACAGGCATACCCTCACCGTCGCGTTCGTGCTGCAATACTGTGGCATAGCTCCGCTTATCAAAAGCCGCCGATACCAGAACAAAGGCAAGAACTGCCCGTGCCAGCCGCATCAGGTTTTGCTTTTTGGCTGCGTTCAGCCGGTATTGTATAATCAGCGCCAGCGCCACAATGGCAACGGTCACCTTTATCCGTACGCCCACAGCCAGAAGGCCTCCCCGCAGCAGGCTGTACATAATTTTTGCCCGTATCCTGTCGCTTTTCACAGCCAGGTCTGCCAGCAGCAGCGTACAGGGAATTGACCAGACAGAGTATGTGTCAGTATAGGAAACACTGCTTTGAAAATACATGGGCAGAAACATTGCCCGCAGTAGAAGCATAAACAATGCACAGTCGCTGCTGCAAACTCTTTCAAGGTATAAAAAAGCGCACACAATCATAACCGCAAACAGTAAATGTCCCACGACACAGGCGGCAACATAGAAGCTGTCGATACCGAAAAACAGGCACAGCTTAAAGACAGACCGGAGAACAAGAAATTGACCCATCTGCTGCGGATAGTGATGCAGATATTCGTCGTATACTGCAAATTCCCGGCCGGTATTGCCCGTTGCCCAGTTAACGGCGGCATAAAACACTTTGCCGTGGTCATACATGGGATTGGCAATGGTGTTCAGTCCTATTGTCAGCTGAACAAGGAAAAAGAAAATCACAGCCACTGCCAGTATAAAATATCGTTTGCTTATAAAAAAGTCACGGAAACGGGTGTAAACCGCCAGCGACGCAGCCACAGCAGCGGCAAAGATCAGCATAACAGCGCCTTGTACCCCGGGGCTATACCGGAAAATCGTATTGTTCAGCCAGACTGCCAGAAATATAAATGAAAAAAGAAGGCAGAAAATGCCTGTTGCCCGCCTGTTAAAAAAGCTGTTTATTTTCAAAGTAAAAATTCCTTTTCAATATTTAATATGTATAAATAATATTATAGCCGACGACGGCAAATGTCAACAAAATGTGACATCTGCCGCCGCTTACATCTATTTGTAGTTGTGCTTCCGATTTATTTTTCTGCCCAGCCCAGGCTGCGTCCCACAGCTTTGTGCCAGCCGTCCGTCAGCTTTTCACGCCTTTCCCGGCTCATATCCGGGTGGAAAACGCTCCGGCCGTCAGTGCCTGTGAACAGCCGGTTTCTGTCGGGCCACATACCCACTGCCAGCCCGGCCAGATATGCTGCACCCAAAGCGGTGGTTTCCTTTACCGCCGGCCTGTGTATATCAATATCCAGCATGTCGGCCTGGAACTGCATCAGAAATGCATCCCTGCTGGCTCCTCCGTCCACATTCAGCACAGACAGTTTTATACCGGTGTCCTTTTCCATGGCCTTCACCAGATCCATACACTGATAAGCAATGCTTTCCTGGGCTGCGCGCACAATGTGCTCTCGCCTGGTGCCACGGGTAAGACCCACTATACATCCGCGGGCGTACATATCCCAGTAAGGTGCGCCCAGGCCGGTAAAGGCCGGCACCAGATACACTCCGCCGGTATCCTCTACCTTTTGGGCATAATATTCTGCGTCTCGGCTTTCGTCGATAAATTTCATCTCATCGCGCAGCCACTGTATAACAGCACCGCCTACAAATACACTGCCTTCCAGCGCGTATTCCACACCGCCGTCAATGCCAACGGCTATGGTGGTCAGCAGGCCGGACTTGCTTTCATATGGTGTTTTGCCGGTGTTCATCAGCAAAAAACATCCGGTGCCGTAGGTGTTTTTGGCCTGACCTTTTTCAAAACATCTCTGGCCGAACAGCGCCGCCTGCTGGTCGCCTGCTATGCCGGCTATGGGAATTTCAATTCCCTGTAATGTCATGTGTCCGTAAAGCCGGCTGGATGGGCATACCTGTGGCAGTATGCTGCGGGGAATATCCAGTATTTCCAGCAGTTTTTCGTCCCATTCCAGGGTGTGGATATTGAACAGCATGGTTCGGCTGGCATTGGTGTAGTCTGTTATATGCACTTTGCCTTCGGTCAGCTTGTATACCAGCCATGAGTCCACAGTGCCGAACATTATCTGCCCCCGCCGGGCCTTTTCCCTTACGCCGGGCACATTGTCCAGTATCCATTTAATCTTTGTGGCGGAAAAATAAGCATCCGGTACCAGGCCGGTGGCGTTTTTGATGTATTCGCCGTGACCTTCTGCCACCAGCCGGTCGCATATATCCGCGGTGCGGCGGCACTGCCACACAATGGCGTTGTACACCGGGCGTCCGGTGGTTTTGTCCCACATTATGGTGGTTTCGCGCTGGTTGGTTATGCCTATGGCGGCAATCTCGCTGATATCTATGCCGCTTTTTACAATGGCCTCGCTCATAACGCCGTACTGGGATGAGTATATCTCCATGGCGTCCTGTTCCACCCAGCCTTCCCTGGGATATATGGATATCAGCTCTTTCTGAGCCATTGCCACTATATTCTGCTGCCGGTCAAAGATTATGGCGCGGGAGGATGTTGTCCCCTGGTCCAGGGCCAAAATATATTTTTTCATCTTTTGCTCCTTTCGCAAGCCTTTTGTTATATTAAATAAAATATAACACAGAGGCAATTTTTTTACAATAATTTCAAAAAATGCGCACAATAAAAATGTTGTATCAGCGCCGATGTTGTGATAAAATTACTATGTTAAAAAGAAAGGCGGTTATGATCAATGGATGATAGATATACTTCTTATATTTCCCCTCTTTCCCAAAGGTATCCCAGCAAAGAGATGAAATATCTTTTCAGCAGTGAAAAGAAGTTTACCACCTGGCGCAAGCTGTGGGTGGCACTGGCCGAAAGCGAAAAAGAGCTGGGGCTGGACATAACCGACCGGCAGATAAAACAGTTAAAGGAAAATATATATAACATAGACTATCAGGCGGCGGCCGAAAGGGAAAAACTGGTGCGCCACGATGTGATGAGCCATGTTTACGCCTACGGTCTGCGGCGGCCGGAGGCCAAGGGTATAATTCATCTGGGCGCCACCAGCTGTTATGTGGGTGACAACACCGACCTGATAATAATGCGCGAAGCGCTGGAACTGATAAGGAAAAAGCTGATAAATGTGCTGAAAAACCTGGCGGACTTTGCGCTGGAATACGCCGATATGCCCACGCTGGCATACACCCATTTCCAGGCGGCCCAGCCCACCACCGTGGGCAAGCGCGCCACCCTGTGGGCCCAGGACCTGCTGTTCGATTTGCAGGATGTGGAATATGTGATGGACAATCTGCGCCTGCTGGGCTGCAAAGGCACCACCGGCACCCAGGCTTCATTTATGGAGCTGTTTGACGGCGACGAGGAAAAATGCGAACAGCTGGACAGGCTTATCGCCCGGAAAATGGGCTTTGAAAAATGCTATGCCGTCAGCGGGCAGACCTATTCCAGAAAGATAGATTTCAAGGTGCTGTCGGTGCTCAGCGGTATCGCCCAGTCAGCCCACAAATTCTCCAACGACCTGCGCCTTTTGCAGCATCTGAAAGAGATAGAAGAACCTTTTGAGAAAAACCAGATAGGCTCTTCCGCCATGGCATACAAGCGCAACCCCATGCGCAGCGAAAGAATGGCCGCCCTGGCAAACTTCCTCATCAGCGACCTGAACAACACCGCCCTCACCAGCGCCACCCAGTGGTTTGAAAGGACGCTGGACGACTCCGCCAACAAACGCCTGAGCATCAGCGAAGGCTTTTTGGCCGCCGACAGCATACTGGAACTGTATCTCAACATCACCGACGGCATGGTGGTCTACCCCAAGGTTATAGAAAAACATCTTCTGGCCGAACTTCCCTTCATGGCCAGCGAAAATATAATGATGGACGCCGTAAAGGCAGGCGGTGACAGACAGGAACTGCACGAAAAAATCAGGGTGCATTCCATGGCGGCCGGCCGGAGGGTGAAAAACGACGGCGCAGAAAACGACCTGCTGGAAAGAATAGCGGCAGACGACAGCTTCGGCCTAGATATAGACAGGCTGAAAGAACACATGGACCCGGCGGCATTCATCGGCCGCGCTCCCGGACAGACCAGAAAGTTTGTGGCCGAGTATATTCAGCCTATACTGGACAAACACCGGGACGAACTGGGCATAAAGGCGGACATAACCGTCTGATAATTTTGTATAAACTTAAAATTTAATATATAAGTTTAGAGGCGGATAAGAATAAAAACTTTTCCGTTAACATGACAGAGCTAAGGCAAAAGGACGGCTCCGGCCGTCGGATCACCTTAAATCTACTTGCAAAGGAGATTTAATATGGTAAAAGCAATTGTAGGCGCCAACTGGGGCGACGAAGGCAAAGGCAAAGTCACAGACATGCTGGCTGAAGAGGCCGACATAGTCATCCGCTATCAGGGCGGAAGCAACGCAGGCCACACAATCATCAATGAGTACGGCAAATTTGCGCTGCATCTGCTGCCCAGCGGCGTGTTTTACAACCACACCACCAGCGTAATAGCCAACGGCGTGGCCTTGGACATTCCCGCATTGGTCAGCGAAATTGAAAGCATAACTTCCCAAGGGGTGCCCCGGCCCAAAATTCTGGTGTCCGACAGAGCCAATGTGGTAATGCCCTATCACATTCTGCTGGACCGGTACGAAGAGGAAAGGCTGGGCAAAAACAGCTTTGGTTCCACCAAAAGCGGCATGGCTCCCTGTTATTCCGACAGATATGCCAAAATCGGTTTTCAGGTAAACGAGCTGTTTGACGACGAAACACTGAAAGCCAAACTGCACAATGTTGTGCAGCAGAAAAATGTGCTGATGGAGCACCTTTATCACAAACCTCTGCTGGACGAAGAAGAACTGTACAAAGAAATGGTGCGCCAGCGCGAGATGATACGCCCCTATGTGGCCAATGTCACCGCATTTTTGCACAACGCGCTGAAAGAGGGCAAAAACATACTGCTGGAAGGCCAGCTGGGCGCGCTGAGGGATGTGGACCTGGGCATGTATCCGATGGTTACTTCCTCATCCACACTGGCAGGTTTCGCAGCTTCCGGCGCAGGTATTCCCCCCTATGAAATAAAGAAAATATACGCTGTTTCCAAAGCATATTCTTCCTGCGTGGGCGCAGGTCCCTTTGTCAGCGAACTGTTCGGCGACGAAGCGGAAGAGCTGAGGAAAAGAGGCGGCGACGGCGGCGAATACGGCGCCAAAACCGGCAGGCCCCGCCGTGTGGGCTGGTATGACACAGTGGCCACCAGATACGGCTGTATGGCTCAGGGCGCCACTGATGTGGTGCTGTCTGTCCTTGACCCGCTGGGTTACCTGGACGAAATCAAAGTCTGCACCGGCTATGAGATAGACGGCGTTGTGACAAAAGATTTCCCCCACACTACCGATCTGTACAAGGCAAAACCTGTGCTGACCACCCTCAAAGGCTGGAAATGCGACATAAAAGGCATCAGAGATTTTGATAAACTGCCCAAAGAGGCCCAGGACTATGTGGACTTTATCGAAAAGGAAATCGGCGTGCCGATTACCATGGTGTCCAACGGCCCTGCCAGGGAAGATATCATCATCAGAAAGCCTAAAATATAAACAGAAAAAGCCCGGTTTCCCCCGGGCTTTTGTTTTTGTTATATTTCGTTTTAAAATTACAATTTGTAAAATATATGTGTTCCCTGCCGTTGAAAATATATCCTGTATGGTATAAAATAAATATATCAATTTTTCGGAGGTTAAAAAATGAGCATGGCAGATTTCGGGTGCAGGTTTTCTCTGTATCCCATGTGTGATGATTTTATATCCATAATTCTCGGTGCGCTGAAAAAAACAGACACCAGCGCGGTTTACGGCTTTACCGACCGGGTGTCCACCGTTTACCAGGGCGGGACAGACAGCGTGGTTGATGCGGTGAAGGGGCTGTTTGTCAACGCTTTTACCGATGGGGTTCACATGTGCCTGGAAGGTGTGTTTTCCAACCGGGAAAAGGCGGAGAAAGTCCCACTGCCCACCGGCCACTGCCCCAACCTGATGAAGGTAAAAGATGTGCATTTTCCGGCAAAGGGCAAAGTCAGCCTGTACTGCCCCGGCGGCGAAAAAATACTGTCGGATGTGTGCGCAGCCTGCAAGGATGTAAGCTTTGCCGCCGGCCCTTATGCCGTCAGGATGGACGGCGATATACAGCGGATATTCTCCTTTATGGAAGGTGTAATTTCCGCCGCTGAAAAAGAAAAATTCTCCCTGCATTTCACCCTTTCGGTAAACAGCCCCACAGCGGAATAATCGCAGAATATAATCCAAAGGCCTTGGCCGTATTGTTACAGCCGGGTCTTTTTTGCTGTGCAGTGCTGATTTTTGCATAAAACGGTATAAACGCAACGGCTGTTTTACAATGTGCAACCGCAAGCTTATAGAAAAATACAGCGTTCAGATGATAAAATCGTGGCAAACCAAAACCAATGGAGGAAATTTATCAATGAATATGGGAGAAAAAATTTTTAATCTGCGAAAGGAAAAGGTAATTTCCCAGGAGACCCTGGCCGAACTGCTGGGCACCACCAGACAGGCTGTGAGCAAGTGGGAAAACGGCCGGGGGTATCCTGAAACAGAAAAACTGCTGAAACTGTCGGATATTTTCGGGGTTACGCTGGACTATCTGCTGAAAGACGACAAAACCATCCGGCCAAAAGCCGACAGCGGCTATTATGTCAGCATGGAAACTGCGCTGGGATATATCTACACATGTAAAAAGACATTCAGACTTTTGGCCACAGGAGCCGCATCGCTGGCGCTGGCCGGCGTTCCCTATTCCCTGCTGGGAGCAAGGCTGCCGGGGTATCTGGCCATGACGGTATGCGCCATTATAGGCATATGTTTTTTTGCGGCGGCAATTTTTGCTGACGGCGGGCAGTATGATATGCTGGAAAAGCAGCCGCCGGTGTTTGATTACCGGTGCATGAAAGAGATTGCGGCGCGCTATAACAATGTAAAGAAAAAGTACACCTTTGCCATGGCGGCATGCACCGCGCTGTTTGTCAGCGGTATTGTGGTGCTGGGCCTGACAGACGGCGGTTACTTCCTCTGGTCAGAATATCACGCCTTTGTGTTTTTGTTTTTTGCCCTGGGGCTTTACGGACTTATCTGTTTTGCCGGCATTTGCGAAAGCTATGACCTGCTGGTGAACAATGACAAGCATGTAAACAGCCTTGGTTTCAGGCTGAAACAGAAAATCAAAAACAAAATTGACGGAATATAAGCGAAATCATCAATACAAAAAAGCCCACGGCCGCAAAAAGGCCGTGGGCGTATTTTTGCCGGTTACCGGGCTTTGTCTTTGAGATGAAAATTTTCTCATTTGTCCCTTGTATTCGGCGCGCGAAAGATTTTATCAGCACGCTTACCCTGTTCAGGATCAGCGCAGGCCGCATAAATATCAGCCCGGCGGCCGACCCGCCGGCTTTGCTCAGGCATACCGGCAAGACCTGCATACCCGGCAAACAGGGAAAACACTACTGCAACCGCCGCTGTCAAAATCAGCATCCGCAGTATGATTTCAGTTGTTCAATGCTTTTGTTACCTTTTATATCTGTTCTTCCGGTGCTTTTGAAATTCAGCAGTCAGCTGTAATTCAGACTTTTGTATATATCATAGTTGATATTTTTAAAATTCGGCACACTGTTCCAGTAGTCGCTTTTTTTAATCAACGCAAACTGAACGGTCTTGCTTTTTATTTTGTCAGGCACTCCCTGTATGTAATATTCCATTTCATATTCAAACTCGCCGTTTGCCACCAGAAAACTGTCAGCTGTTTCGGCGTAAATATCGCAGAATTTTTCGTCTGTGTACAGGTCTATCTGTTTTACACCGCTGCCGGAAAGGTCAAGGGCAAAGTACAGCGGCCTGTCAGGTTCTGTCCGGCTTTTGCCGCACAGCATTATATGCCCGTCAAATACCCGGCTGTCCATGCTGTCAAAGCGCACTGTTTCGGGTGCACATCCTGTCAAAGACAGTTTTTTCTGCCGGCCGGAGGCTATGTCAATGATGCTTACTTCCTGCCGGGCGTAATCCAGATATATCAGCCGGCTGTCCCGGCACCGGGCTACACCCCGGTTTTGCGTATAAGAAAAAACCTGCCTCTTTTCTCCGCTGGATATATTATAGGTGTATATTTCATGCTCCTGGCTTTCAAACTGCTCGTACCAGGGCTTGTCCTGGTCGGGCACGGTTATCTTTTTCATCACCAGACGGCTGTCAGAAGCGCCGATTACAGACACCCTTCCTTGACTGCTGAGATCTTCCAGTACCTGTTTTTCACCGCTGTCCAGGCCTATTGATACCAGCCGGCATTTCTGCCCCAGGGTTTCGGTTTCCAGATAATAATCTATAAAATAAATTTTTTCGCTGTCCCGGGCTATTCCGCTGGTGTCGCTTATCCATTCGTTGGCCGCCAGCGTGTACAGCGTCCTGCGTCCCTCTCCGCTCAGGGAAGATATGCTTATCCTGCCCAGAGCCTTGTCACCGTATTTTTTTATCAGCAGGTCGGAGGTGTTAGAGATTATTACCAGCCCTTTGGGCGTAACCACCGGATAAAACACACCGTAGGCGTCAGCTATGTAAGATGTGTCCGATTCATCCTCATGGCGGCTGTTTATATCAGATGACAGATACACCTTTTGTCCGGAGGCAAAGTCGGTGTACAGTATGTTGGCGACGGCACCCGGACGTGTGTGTATTTCGTAATAACCGTCGCCGGTAAAAGCGCAGCGCTGTGTCACCAGTCCGCCGGTTGATGTAACCATATGTAAAGTGCTGTCTTTTTCCTGTTCTTCCGGCCGCTCGTCAAAAGTGCAGGCGCACAGTATGGCGGCCATGGCAAGTGCTGTCGACATCAGTCTTTTCGCGTTTTTCATGGCAGTTTCCTTTGTTGCTTTCGGTTAAAAGTTTTTGGCAATGACTTCGGATATAGTCTGTTATCTTTATTTTCAGTATACTGTAAAAAAATCAAACCGTCAACAAACCTGCAAATAAAAGCGGAGAGCAATCGGGCTCTCCGTTTCTGATAAAATATTTTCGCCTGCGCATGTCACTGTTTTTGCCGCCGGGGTGAAAACAGCCGGTCTACTGTGGTGTCCAGATGCTCCGCCAGCGCAAAAGCCAGGGCCAGGGTCGGGTCGTATTTGTTGTTTTCAATGGCATTTACCGTCTGTCGGGATACACCGCATTTTCCGGCCAGTTCTTCCTGGGACAGCCCCAGCCGCTTTCTTCGCTCTCGTATATTATTTTCCATATCAGCCGCCGTACTTCCTTTTGTAGTAAATCATGCACACGCAATAGGTCATTGCCACAACGCCCAGTTCTACAAATGTGGCTGTGTTTGATATGGGCGGATTTGCCAGCCCCCACACAATATCAATAATCCACCTGCCTGCTGTAATCCACAATGTGGTAAAAGAAGAGCGGTATACAATCATCTGTTTTCTCTCATCCCCTGCCTTTATCATCGATGCTATCATCACAATATCGCACACAAAGATAAACAGCAAAAATGCCGCAAAAGCCAGCAGAAACCACTCTCCTGCACCCAGGGCGCCAAATCCCTTGTCAAACATAAAAATCTCCTTTCATCTGTTCATATATCTCAAAATGTCAAATTATTTTGACATTTTCAGCATATCATCAAAAGGAATAAATGTCAAGAGTTTTTGACATTTCGTATCAAAAAAACAGAGGCCGTTCAAAGCCTCTGTCTTTATTTTAATCAAACAAATCTTTTATTGTTTTGAAAAAACCTTTGCGCTGTTCGTAGTTGTCGTCCCTCAGCGTAGCTTCAAAGCTTTCCAGCGCTTTGCGCTGTTCCCTGGTCAGCTTTTTGGGTATTTCCACATTTACCGTTACATACTCATCGCCCCTGCCGCGTCCGTTGAGGTATTTTATACCCTTGCCGCGCAGACGGAACCTGGTTCCGCTCTGGGTGCCTTCCGGTACAGTGTACTGTACTTTGCCGTCGATGGTGGGAACCACTATTTCGGCGCCCAGTACAGCCTGGGAATAAGTAATGGGTACATTTACAAATACATCATAGCCGTTCCTGGACAAAATCGGGTCAGGCCTTACGGTTATAACGATGATTGCATCGCCGGCTGCGCCGCCGTTTATGCCCGCATCGCCCTGTCCGCGCAAAGCCAGGCTCTGTTCGTCGTCGATACCGGCCGGAATGTTGACCTCTTTCTTGACGGTAACCTGCACTCTGCCGCTGCCTTTGCATTTCTGACACGGGTCGCTGACAATTTTGCCTTTACCGCCGCAATGAGGACAGACCCTGCGGTTTTGTATAACGCCGAAAGGTGTTCTCTGCTGCTGTGTTATATAGCCGGAGCCGCCGCAGTCCGGACAGGTCTGTACGCCGGTGCCTTTTTTCGCGCCGGAGCCGCCGCAGTCCGGGCAGGTTTCCTGCCTGGTGTATGATACGGTTTTTGTGCATCCCAGTGCCGCTTCCATAAAGGAAATGGTTATGCCCACATGTATATCGCCGCCGCGTCTGGGTGCGTTGGGGTCGTTCCTGCGTCCGCCGCCGCCAAAACCGCCTGCTCCGCCGAAAAAGCTTTCAAATATATCGTTCAGGTCCATACCGGCGCCGCCGAAACCGCCGCTGAAACCGCCAAATCCGCCGCCGGCGCCATAGTTGGGGTCTACGCCCGCATGGCCGTAAGCATCATAGCGCTGTTTTTTCTCCGGGTCGGACAAAACTTCGTATGCTTCGTTTACCTCTTTGAACTTCTGCTCTGCCTCGGCGTCGCCGGGGTTCAGGTCAGGGTGATATTTTTTTGCTTTTTTGCGGTAAGCAGATTTTATCTCAGCGTCTGTGGCCTTTTTGTCAACCCCCAGAACTTCGTAATAATCTCTTTTTTCTGCCACTTTTTCAAGCCCTCATCTGTGTAAAATTTGCCGCCGCCGTCACGGTGCGGCATCGCCTTTTTTACGCTTAAAGGCGGATTGTTACATCCGCCTTGTAAACATGTTATCAGTCAACATCCTTGAAATCGGCGTCAACCACATTGTCGCCGCCGGCATTGCCTGCGCCTGCGTTGCCGCCGTTGTCGGCCTGCTGCTGTGCAGCCTGCTGAGCCTGGGCGTACATCTTCTGTGTGGCTTCGTGCAAAGCTGTTTCCAAAGCTGTCATCTTGGCGGAAATGTCAGATACATTGCCTGCCTGCAAAGCGGCTTTCAGGTCTGCCTGTTTTGCGCTGATGTCGTTTTTCTCTGCTTCGCTGATTTTGCCTTCCAGGTCTTTCAGCACTTTGTCTGTCTGATATACAAGGCTGTCAGCCTGGTTTTTGGTTTCTACCTCTTCACGGCGTTTCTTGTCTTCTTCGGCATACTGTTCGGCTTCCCTTACAGCTTTTTCAATATCTTCTTTGGACATGTTGGAAGAAGATGTGATGGTGATAGCCTGCTGTTTGCCTGTACCCATATCTTTTGCGGATACGGAAACAATACCGTTGGCATCTATATCAAATGTTACTTCGATCTGCGGTACGCCTCTGGGAGCCGGAGCAATGCCGTCCAGGTTGAATATACCCAGACTCTTGTTGTCTTTGGCCATTTCCCTTTCGCCCTGCAGTACATTTACTTCAACAGAAGGCTGATTGTCCACAGCTGTGGAGAATATCTGGCTCTTCTTTGTAGGAATTGTTGTGTTTCTTTCGATAATCTTTGTAAACACGCCGCCGTAGGTTTCGATACCCAGTGACAGAGGTGTTACATCCAGCAGCAGGATGCCTTTTACATCGCCGCCCAGGACACCGCCCTGGATAGCTGCGCCCAAAGCAACACATTCGTCGGGGTTGATACCTTTGAAGGGATCTTTGCCGATAAATTTCTTAACAGCTTCCTGAACAGCGGGAATTCTTGTGGAACCACCCACCAGCAGAACTTTGTTCAGGTCGGAAGCGGACAGACCGCTGTCGGCCAGAGCCTGTTTTACCGGGCCAATTGTGGCTTCTACCAGGTCGTGGGTCAGCTCGTCAAATTTGGCTCTTGTCAAAGTCATATCCAGGTGTTTGGGGCCTGTGGCGTCAACTGTGATGAAAGGCAGGTTGATGGATGTCTGCATTACGCCGGACAGTTCAATTTTCGCCTTTTCTGCTGCCTCTTTCAGACGCTGTGCAGCCATTTTATCATTTCTCAGGTCAATGCCTGTGTCTTTCTTGAACTCGTCAGCCAGCCAGTTGATAATTCTGTTATCAAAGTCATCACCGCCCAGACGGTTGTTACCGGCTGTGGCCAGAACTTCCTGTACGCCGTCGCCCATTTCGATGATGGAAACATCAAATGTACCGCCGCCCAGGTCGTATACCATGATTTTCTGGTCCTGCTCTTTATCCACGCCGTAAGCCAGGGCTGCGGCTGTGGGCTCGTTGATAATTCTCTTTACTTCCAGACCGGCAATGGCGCCTGCGTCTTTTGTTGCCTGACGCTGTGCGTCGTTGAAATAAGCCGGAACTGTGATTACGGCTTCTGTTACCTTTTCGCCCAGGTACCGTTCTGCGTCGGCTTTCAGTTTGGCCAGAATCATGGCTGAAATTTCCTGAGGTGTGTAGGATTTGCCGTCAATTGTTACTTTGTAGTTTGTGCCCATTTCTCTCTTTATGGAAGAAACAGTGCCTTCGGGGTTGGTGATAGCCTGGCGTTTTGCCACCTGGCCTATCAGTCTTTCACCTGATTTGGAAAAGCCCACAACAGAAGGTGTGGTTCTCATTCCTTCGGGGTTGGCGATAACAACCGGTTCGCCGCCCTCCATAACAGCAACACAAGAGTTTGTGGTGCCCAAGTCAATACCTATTATTTTACTCATAGTAATCTCTCCTTACCTGTGATATATAAATGTGATTTTTAACTGACTATATATAAAAAGCAAAACCGCTTTTTAGCAACTTACTGCCACTGTGCTGTGGCGTATGACCTTGTCGGCCAGTCTGTATCCCTTTTGCAGTTCTTTGGTGACTATGCCCGCCTCTGTGCCTTCAACGCTTTCCTGCATAACCGCGTTGTGAACAGTGGGGTCAAAGGGTTTGCCCATGGCTTCGATAACTTCGACGCCCAGATTTTTCAGCGCATTCTGTGCGGCGGCAAGGGTCATCTCTATGCCCTTTTTATAATTTTCATCACTGCACGGTGCGCCCAGTGCCATTTCCAGTGTATCGATAACCGGCAATATCCGGTTTACCGCGCTGATACAGCCGTTGGAAAAGGACTCGGCCTTTTCTTTGGCGCTGCGCTTGCGGAAATTGTCATATTCGGCCAGTGTACGCTGTAACAGCTCTTTGGCTTCATCCTTTTCCTTTTGCGCCGCTTCCAGCCGCAGCCGGCTTTGTTCCAGCTGCTCCTGTAAATCCCGGCCGTCCGGCTGCTGTGCGCTTTCGGAGCTGTCCGGAATATCAGCTGTCTGCTGCAAAGTTTCGTCCGTCTGTTTTTCTTTGTTTTCCATGGTTACTTCCTTTCAGTGCCTGTTATTGACTGTGTCAGCAGCCGTGCAAAATATTCCACGGCCAAAAACAGCCTTTGATAATCCACTGTCTGCGGACACACGATAGCCAGCGTTCCGCTGACCGCGCTGCCTGCAAAATACCTGGTGGATATAAAACAGGTGTTTTCTATATTTTTAATGGGCAATTCATCGCCGAATACCACCGATATTCCGTCATATTTCGGGGTGATTATCTTTGAAAGTGTGTCGGTGTCCGCCAGCAGTTTCAGCACATCCCCGATATTATGGTCAAAATGGTTGGTGTTCAGCAGTTTTTCCTGCCCGTACACATATACCGATCTTTTGTTTGCTTCGGACATCAGCGCCAGCGCACCCTGCAAAAACTGCCCGAAAGCTTTGTTTTCCTGTTCCAGGTTTTCTATAAGGTGGGTGAAATATGCCCTGTCCACATCGTCATAGCAGATAAAGCACAGTCTGGAATTTATAAGGCTTACCAGCTGGTTTAACTGTGTTGTGCTTATCTCTTCGCTCAGCCTTACCACCCTGGTGTGTACTTCGCCGCGACCGGTGGTTGCCACCAGCACAATGCTGTACCTGCCGGTTTTTACGGCGGTAAAGTTGACAAACTGCATCTCCGGGTCTGTGGGCGGTGCTATTATCACCGTATATCCCAATATGTCGCTGAACAGTTTTGCCGCACCTGCCAGAAACTTCTGGCTGTCGCCGTCCAGGATATCAAAATGTTCCTTGATATTTTTCTGGTCAGCCGGCGAAATCTGCTTTGTCCTGTCCAGATTTTCCACATAATATCTGTAGGCCTTGTTGGTTGGCACCCTGCCCGCTGATACATGGGGCTGGTTGAGATACCCCAGCTTTGTCAGTCTGGCCATCTCGTTGCGCAGTGTGGCCGAAGAAACCGATATGTTCAAAGCGTCTTGCAAAGCCTGAGACGCTATGGGTTCCTGATCCTTTATATACATGGAAACAATGGCGTCCAAAATCAGTTTGTGCCTTTGGTTTATGTCCATGAATCTCAGTCCTTTCAAGAAATTAGCAGTCTTAATGTTTGATTGCTAATTTATATTATATACATTTTTTAATCTTTGTCAATTGTTTTTTTGTAATTCACAAACTTTTTACATTTTGTTTTGGTTGAATAAAAAAGCCTAGCGATATATAATGTATAAAATAACCATCATTATTTATAAAGAGGTGTGAGGATGAAAGCCGGACTGTATATACATATACCCTTTTGCAGACAAAAATGCCGCTACTGTGACTTTTATTCCATGGGTGGCCGGCAGGAGGTGCCCCGGGAATATATACAGGCGGTGAAAAGGGAGATATCCCGCTGGCCTGACCTGGAATGTAAGACCGTTTACTTTGGCGGTGGCACTCCCAGTCTGCTGACTGCTAATCAGGCGGAAGAAATATTGTCCTGCCTGAATATTCTGCCCGGTGCGGAGATAACCATGGAGGCCAACCCGGAAAGCCTTACATACGAAAAGCGGGCCGGTTACAGGCGCGCCGGGGTGAACAGGCTGTCCATAGGTGTGCAAAGCGCCTATGACAAATCTTTACACAGCCTGGGCAGACTGCACACCGCCGCAGGAGCCGCCGACGCTTTCCGCCGGGCAAAAAAAGCCGGTTTTGACAACATCAGCGGAGATTTGATGATAGGCCTGGACAACTACACCGCCCGGGAAATGCTGGATACCATAGATTTTCTGAAAGACCGGGGGGCTGTGCACATATCCGCCTATATGCTGAAAATAGAAAAAGGCACTGATTTTTATATAAACCCTCCGGCCCACCTGTCAGACGAAGAACAGCTGGCAGATTTTTATCTTATGGCCCGGGAAAAGCTGGAAAAAGAGGGTTATCACCAGTATGAAATATCAAATTTTGCCAAAGACGGCCGGTACAGCCGTCATAATATGATATACTGGCAGCTGGAAGATTATCTGGGCATAGGTCCCGGCGCCCATTCCTGTATAAACGGGCAGAGATTTCATTATCCCCGTGACCTGGCAGCTTTTTTAAGCCGGCCGCAGACACAAGAGGACGGCAAGACCGATGCCGATGAATATATAATGCTGTCACTGCGCTTGGCCAGCGGCCTGTCAGTCAGACAGCTGGCCGAAAAATGGGGCTTGAAAATAGGCGCTCACACCACCGCAAAGCTGAAAGTTTACCGGGAAAACGATTTTCTTACCTTTGACGGTGACAATATAAAACTGACTCCCAAAGGTTTCCTGGCTGAAAACACAATAGCCCGGGATATAATGAGCGATCTGTATGACATATAAAAAGGAGAGGCCGCGGCCTCTCTTTTTTATATCAATATATGATTTTGTGCAACTGAGATTATGTAAGCTGCGGCAAGGTATAATCTGCCGTACAACAGCATTTTGTCCCGGTGTGGCGGTGTGTAAGCAGAGCAGAAATAAAACGGGCATATTTTTAATATTTATAGTCCCTAATGCCTTTTTGTATAAACTCCGTTTTTGTTCAGCCGCCTGCCGTATATGCTGACAGACTTAAATTTACAGTCTATGCGTCATCGCTGTGACAAAACATTGGGATAATCCGGAATATTATATTGCTTTGATTTTTGCACAAAAAAAGTGAAGGCGGATTGCCTTCACTTAAAACAGTTTGTTATGTTGCCAAGCTGCCGGATGAAAAATAATCGGCCGCGGGGTGCAGTCTTACCGTTTTATATATTTTTCCAGCGCCCGTTTCATTGCGGGAATGTCGGCGTTGTTGTCAGCCAAAAACTTTGCGCCTGTCAGCTTTGTGTTCAGGTCGCTCACATGGCATACGGGCAGTCTGCCGGATACGGCCACATTGGCGTCGCGGTTGGTGAATACCACCATTGTTTCGCTCAGACCGCCTTTAACCTTTTCCCGGCGGTAGATGTCACGGAAAAGACGCACGCTTCCGCTGGAAGCCTTTACAGGGTTTGCAAAGTTTTTGCGCTCGCCTTCAAATATCCGTACCCATTCGTCCTTGTCGGCGTCACCGTACACATCTCCGGCAAATGGCACGGTTTTAAATGCAACGGTGCCAAAATAGCTCAGCAGTATGGCATCAAAGGAATAGATTTGTCCGTCAAATTCCAGTGTGGTGGGCCCCATAACGGTAAAATCCCTCATGCGGGCAAATTTGTTCACAGCGCCCATCAGTGATTTCTGTGCATTGGGGTCAACTGCGTATTTCTTTCTTCTGAAAAATATAATATCGTCCCCGCCCATATAATACAAAAACATGAATATACATGCCAGTATCATTATATAAGGCAGGTAGCTTGCCAAAGTTTCTAACATTTTCTCCTCCGGATGGTTGTAATTAACCATTTAATTATATCAGTCTTTAATTTAAAAAACAATAATTATCCTCTTTTTACACCAAACTTTAAAAATTATTGTATATAAAGCTGGCCGAAGCGCCGTATCCGCCGTTGTTCATTATAAATCCGGCCATTATAAATGCTATCAGCGCATAATAGCACAGCCATCTCTGCGCCTTGCTCATTCTGTCAAAGGCGCCTGTCAGACATTTGCCTTTCAGCACAAAATGCCTGTACAGGTCCATTGCAATCAGCACCGCCAGTCCGGCAAGGCAGAACGCCAGGTAGCCGTATATCAGTATCGGTGTGGCGTCAAAGCCGGCCTTGACGCTGTTGTATATTCCCCGGGCCAGGCCGGAGGGGCTTAAATCGGTGAAAAGATTGCGTATATAGTACAGCGCCGAGGGTATGTCCTTGCAGCGGAAAAATATCTGGCTGAATGTAACCAGTGAAAACACCCAGGCCACCTTGCCCCAGAATTTGGCCGGCTTCGGGTGCTTGTCCGGTTTTTTGTAATACTTCCTCATCAGGTCTTCTCCAATGCGGTACACCGCGTGGAAGGCGCCCCATATCACAAAATTCCAGGTGTTGCCATGCCATATTCCGCTGGTTATAAACACCAGGGCGATGGCCGGCAGTACCGGCGGTTTTTCCAGCTTTTTGCCCACGACCGGCAGTTTTTTCAGCGGGTTGGTCCACACAAAGGGGGTGAAGATATAATCCTGAAACCATGAGGACAGGGATATATGCCAGCGCTGCCAGAAGGCGGAAAAACTGGTGGCAAGATATGGCACATTAAAGTTTTCCGCAATGTCAAAGTCCAGTATCATGGCGCAGGCGCGGGCGATGTCGCTGTAACCGGAAAAGTCCGCGTACAGCTGGAATGAGTACATAAAAGCGGTGAAAACCAGTATCAGGCCGCTGTAAGAATACAAATCGTTGTGCACCCGGTTTATGGACATGGCCAGCACATCGGCCACGGCAATTTTTTTGAAAAAACCCAAAGCCATCAGCTGTAAAGCGCGCCTTGTCCTGTCATAGTCAAAGCGGTGTTCCTTGTCCAGCTGGGGCAGGAACTTGTCCGCGCGGTCGATAGGGCCGCTGAGTATGTGGGGGAAAAAGGAAATGTAAAGGGCAAATTTCACCGGGCTTTTTTCCGCCGGATATTTTTTCAGGTAAACATCCGCCAGATAGCTTACCGCCATAAACACATAAAAGGACATGCCCACCGGCAGCATCCAGCCGGTCAGGTCAAATTCTGTGCCGGTAAGGTTTTCCAGCCGGGAGAGGAAAAAGCGGTTGTATTTGAAAAATATCAGTGTCAGCAGGTTGGCCGCCAGGGCGCCGGCAAACAGCCGGCCTCTTTTTTTGCCCCGGGCATTTTCAATGCCTCGCCCGAAAGCGTAGGTTATCAGCGTAAGGGCAGGAAGTAGCAGAAAGAACCTGGCCTCGCTGCAAAAATAAAAATAGTAGCTGACAGCCAGAAGATATATATTTTTAAACTTTTTGGGCATCAGAAAATACAGCCCCGCCGCCAGCGGCAGAAAAATCATATATTCAACAGAATTGAAATTCATATTTACCTCATTATAAATATTGTGTTATACATTTTAACAATAAAAAAGGGGAAAATCAATAACCGCGCTTTATTTACATACGGTTATATGGTATAATCTTTGCATATTGCCATCTGTAATAAGGAGTAAATATGACGGCTCATTTTGCGGCGGCCGCGCTGTTTGTACTGGCGGCAGGCATGCTGGCTTTTTGTTTTAAAGATGTTGACATACCACCCAAATATGTCCGCCGGGCGCTGTGGCTTTTAATGGCCGCAGCTTTTGCGGTACGCAGTTTCCTGGCTTTGCAGGACTACGCCTTTTGGTTTGATATAGGCTGTTTCAAAGCCTGGGGACAGCAGGCGGTACAAAACGGCCTGGGCGGACTGTACAACAGCGGAATTTTTTTGGACTACCCACCGGGGTACATGTATGTGCTGTACTTTTTTCAGCTGTTGCAAAACCTGCTGGGAATTTCACCGGACAGTATCCTGTCCACTTATTTTATAAAACTGGTGCCCATGCTGGCGGATCTGGCCGGCGGACGGCTGGTTTTTAATGTTGCGAAAAAACGCTCTCCTTCCTTCGGCCTTATGTGCTGTGCATTGTACCTGTTCTCTCCGGCTGTTATATTCAACAGCGCCGTATGGGGACAGATAGACAGCTGGTACACCCTGCTGGTGGTGCTGGCGCTGTATTTAATATATGAAGAAAAACATATTGCGGCCAGCGTCGTATATGCCCTTGCCCTGCTTACAAAACCTCAGGCACTGCTGTTCGGCCCGGTGTTGCTTTTTTATGTATTGCAAAGCAAAAACCTCAGGCTGTTTTTCAAAACAGTGGGCACGGGCCTGGTTTCACTGTGGCTTCTGGCCCTGCCCTTTTCCTCTTCCCTCAGCCCGCTGTGGCTGATAAACCTGTATAAAAATACCTTCAACGGATACAGGTATTTCACCGTAAACGGATACAACCTGTATGCCGTGCTGGACATGAACTGGCGCAGCCTGGACAGTGTTCCGGACAGCGGAATGATAAATATTGCTGTGATAGGCTCATGTATGATCTTATGTGCCTGGCTGTATTTTACCAAAAAGGATAAAATAAAAATATTTGCCTGCGCCTTTGTGTTGATTACCGTATTTTTCTCTTTCTGCACCATGATGCATGAAAGATATATGTTTCCGGCACTGCTTCTGGCCATGGTCATGTACGCCGTCAGCGGGCAGAAAAAATTTCTGCGGCTTTTTATAGGCAGTACCACAGCCTGCTTTATAAATATTTCCGCCTCTATGCAAAGCCAGTATGCAGGCTTTTATGTGCCGCGCCGGCTGTATGTGACGGTGGGCCTGCTGACCTGCCGGATATGTTTTGCCGGTATATGGGCTTTCCGGAATATGGAAAAAAGAAAAGAGCCGGAAAAGGTCACAAATTATGCCGAAATCGGCGCCGTAGGCGCGCTGATGGCTGTCAGCGCCCTGCTGATATTTATGCGTATCGGCAGCTTGCAGGCTCCGCAGACATTTTACCAGAGCCGGCAGGAAGGCGAATGGTTTGTAATACGCTTTGAACAGCCGCGGCATGTAAAACGGATATACTCTTACAGCGGCTTGGGCGACCGGCTGTATCCTCGGGAGGATGTACGCGTCAAAACCGGCTGTAATTTTGATATACTTATACCTGACGAAAACGGTCTGTGGGTAGCTCAGAACACGCTGGAGCATGAGTATGTTTTCACCTGGCAGAAACAGGCAGCAGATTTTTACACCGACTGCGTGATGATAAGGGCCAACCGGCCCGGGCAGGTGCTGGGGGAACTGGTACTTACCGACAGCAACGGCGAGATAATCAGAGGCGTAATAGAGGCCGGCGAAAGCCTGATATACCGCAATTACAGCCCATATCTGGCGCTGGACGAAAGCCATACAATGCCTGCCGGCGGTGATGATTATTATTACAGCATGTATTTTGATGAAATATATCACCGGCGCACAGCTTATGAACAGCTGAAAGGTTACCCAACCTATGAAAACACACATCCGCCCCTGGGCAAAATACTGATAAGCATTGGTATAGCCCTGTTCGGCATGACTCCTTTCGGCTGGCGTTTTGCCGGCGGGGTGCGGGGCGTTGCCATGGTCGGTGTTATGTATCTGCTGGCAAAACAACTGCTGAAAAAGCCTTTCGCGGCCTTTGCCTGTGCATTTTTGCTGGCCTTTGACTTTATGCACTATACCCAAAGCCGTATAGCCACTGTGGACACTTTCCTTGTGCTGTTTATCATGCTGATGTTTTTGTTTATGGCCAAGTTTGCCGACCGGCCGAGGGAGCGGATTGAAAAACAGCTGGTTTATCTGTTTTTCTCCGGCCTGTTTATGGGCTGTGCCATAGCGGTAAAATGGAACGGCGCTTACAGTGCCCTGGCGCTGGCAATCTTCTTTTTTGCTGCCCTGTACGGCAAATGCAGACAGATAAAACAGTCGGAAGATACCGCCGCCCGGATAAGATACGGGGCAAAAATATGTGCACGGTGCTTTATAATGTTTGTCGCTGTGCCTTTCGTAGTATATTTTGTCTCCTTCATACCTGTGTTTGAAAGCAGCGGTATAAAACGGACGGCAGCGGAATTCATCATCAGGCAGATAAGCATGTTCAGTTATCACAGCAACCTGGAAGCGGAACATTTCTTTTCCAGTCCCTGGTACAGCTGGTTTTTTGACATAAAGCCTGTATGGTATTCTGTTTCCAGGTTTGACGGCCTTGCATCCAGCATATCATGTTTTGTCAACATTGTGCTGCGGCCGCTTTTGCCGGCGGCTGCTGTTTACACTGCTGTCAGCGGACTTGTCAGAAAGGATATTACCGCTCTGCCGGTGGCAGCCGGATATCTGCTGTCTGTGCTGCCCTGGTCGCTGGTGAGCAGGATAAGTTTTATATATCATTATTTCCCGGCTGTTGTCTTCGGTATACTGGCGGTGGGATATGCGGCGGACAAACTGCTTTTGCCCCGTGGCAAAAAAGGACTGGCGGCGTTATGCGGCCTTTGCCTGCTGGCCCTGGCGGCCTTTGTGATATATTTCCCGGCCATCAGCGGCACCCCGGTGCCCGGCCGGTGGCTGGACAGCCTTGAACTGCTGCCCACATGGTACTTCAACTGAAAAACTGCGGCGGCCAAAGGCCGCCGTTTTTTCAAAACTAAATTCACAAAATGTATTATTGTTGCATAATATATAATATACTTTCAAAAACAAAGGAAGCAGTGTGAAAATCTGTGAATAAAGAGTAAATATTGCCTCTTTCAATTTGATTTTTTCATCGGCAGATGATATACTGAAAATCGCACAAAAGTTTTAAAATCAAAGCGCCAGACCCCTGTGGGGTGACGAGGATTAAGGTTATCGAAATTTCGGCGGATGCCTTAAAGGCTGTGCGGTCTTACCGGCTTTACAAAACCGGGGCGAAAGCCCCCTGACAGAAAAAGCCGGACGCGCCTTTTGTGTTAAATTTTAATACAAAAAGGAGGACCTTACTATGTGTGGTATAGTGGGTTATGTGGGCCATTCCAACGCCCAGCAGGTCATTATTTCCGGCCTGGAAAAGTTGGAGTACAGAGGATATGATTCCGCAGGTATTGCGGTAATCGGCAAAAACGGCATGGAAAGCGCCAAGTTCAAAGGCAGACTGTCCGTGCTGGACAATTATCTTAAAGACCATCCGCTGGAAGGCAATATAGGAATAGGACATACCCGTTGGGCTACCCACGGCGTTCCCAGCGACGAAAACGCACATCCTCATTTCAATCAGGACAAGACAATTGCCGTTATACACAACGGCATTATAGAAAACTATCTGGAACTGAAAGCCATGCTTCTGGAAAAAGGCTATCAGTTCCGCAGCCAGACAGATACCGAGGTTGTGGCTCATCTGTTTGACCTTTACTACGACGGCGACCTGCTGAAAACAGCTTTTAAGGTTGAAAGCGAAATCAGGGGTACCTATGCCATACTGGCAATACATCAGGACAGCCCCCACGAATTTGTAGCCCTGCGCTGCGAAGCTCCGCTGGTTATCGGCTACGGCAAAGGCGAAAACTTTGTGGCCAGCGACATTCCGGCTGTGCTGGAATACACCAGGGATGTGGCATTCCTGGAAAACGGCGAAATCGCCCATGTGACTGCCGACAATGTGGTGGTTTACAATACAAAACATGAAGTTGTGCGCAAACAGCCCTTCACCGTTGAATGGACACTGGACGCAGCTACCAAGGGCGGTTATGACCACTTTATGCTCAAAGAAATACACGAACAGCCCCAGGGCATCAGGGATACAATCAACACCCGTATGGATGCCAAGGGATATATCAAGCTGGACGATATCAAGCTGACAAAAGAAGATATTGAAAAGTTTGACAAAATTTATGTGGTTGCCTGCGGCACCGCTTTCCACGCCGGATGTGTGGGCAAATACGCAATAGAAAAACTGGCCAGAATACCGGTTATGTGTGATATAGCCAGCGAATTCAGATATCAGGACCCCTTTGTTGATGACAAAACCCTGGTAATTGTAGTCAGCCAGTCAGGCGAAACCGCCGACACCCTGGCCGCACTGCGCGAAGCCAAACGCAAAGGCGCCAGAATACTGTCCATCACCAATGTGGTAGGTTCTTCCATCGCCAGGGAAAGCGACGATGTGTTCTACACCTGGGCCGGCCCGGAAGTGGCCGTTGCCTCCACCAAGGCTTACACCACACAGCTGGTTGCTTTCTATATGATAGCTCTCAATCTGGCCCTGGCAAAAAACACAATAAATGAAAAACATTATTTTGAACTGATTGACCAGCTGAAACAGACAGCGGACATTCTGGAAGAAATGCTGAAAGACGACAGCCGGGAAAAAGAAGTTGCCAGCCTGATAAAGGACAAATCTGCCCTGTTCTATCTGGGCAGAGGCGTGGATATGCAGACAGCCAAGGAAATGGCACTGAAACTGAAAGAAATATCCTACATCTACGCCGAAAGCTTTGCTGCCGGCGAGCTGAAACACGGTCCCATAGCCCTGATTGAAAACGGCACACCTGTTATTGCTGTTTCAACCCAGAGTGCCATGGTGGAAAAAATGGTGTCTAACATTCAGGAAGTAAAAGCCCGCGGCGCCTATGTAATAGGCATCGGCTGTGAAGGCGACAACCTGCTGGCCAGCGTGTGCGACAAGGTTATATACATCCCTCGTGTGGATGACCTGCTCACTCCCCTGCTCAGTGTTGTACCCGGTCAGCTTATAGCTTACCATACAACCTGCATGAAAGGTTTTGATGTGGATAAACCGAGAAACCTGGCTAAATCCGTTACAGTTGAATAATATAACAAAAAAACTCCCGCAAAAGCGGGAGTTTTTTATATTGAAAGTCCGTAATTACTTTTTACCTTTCAGTTTTCGGTATCCTGCCGGAGAAATTCCGTACTGTTTTTTGAATGCGGCCGAAAACCGGTACCCGTTGGCATATCCGCAGTCAGCGGCTATGCCGGCTACGGTTTTGTCGGTCTGAAGCAGCCGCCTGGCGCCATGTTCCAGCTTTGTGCTTTGTATAAATTCCTTTGGGGAAATATTAAAAACCTGTTTGAAGCAACGGTACAGATAACTTTGCGATACATTGCACAGCCGGCACAGCCCGTCTACCGTAACCGGCCGCGACATATTGTTTATTATATGGCGGTGGCATTGCAGTACAACGCCCTCTGCGCCTGGAGCATAGTACTCTTTTCTTGCGGGAGATTTGTGGCGGTTTATCGCCATGGCAATCAGTCTTTTCAGCGACAGCAAAGCATCATAATACTGGTCTATCCGCTCTGAATACCGTCCGGCATAAATGTTTACCAGATGAGTGCGCATGTGTTCCGGCACCAGGGATTGGAATATCATTATATCCTTTATTCCCAGCAGTTCCCTGAACTTATCCTGCCCGCCCTTTCCTTCGACGGAAAAGTTTATGGCCACCAGCCGGCAGAGCTGGCCTTCGTCTATCCGGGCATAGTACAACGAACCCGGCGCAAACATCACGCAGTCGCCGGCGCAGGTAAAATAAACATTTTTTCCTATATGCACTTTGGCACTGCCGCTTACCATAACCAAAGCCTTGAAGTTGTCCATCACATCTCTGGGGCTTTTTTTGGCGCTGGACTCGTTCAGATAGGCCATATTCAGCAGGCGAAAATCCAGTTTTTCCAGGTTTTGCGCTGTCACGCTTTTGCCAAAAGGTGTTATGCCGCTTTTCATACCCTTCTCCTTGACACTTTCTTTGACAATATTATATCAAAAAGTAATTATTTTTTAAACTTTTTTATTATATATGGTTATGATTTTTGTATTTTTTGTGCGAATTTTGCTATTGATAAAAAAATATCAAATAGTAAACTGATATTGTAAGCTTTTTACACAATTAAAAGGAGTAAATCATGAAAAAATTAACTGCTATTATATTGACATTGGCAATGGTTTTTTCAATGGTAGGCTGTGCACCCAAGAATGAAGTGCCGGCAGTAGAAGCAGACAGCACAAAATCTGCTGATATTGTTATCGTAGGCGCAGGTGCCGCTGGTTTGTCCGCTGCTATCGAAGCAGTGAACAACGGTGCTGAAAGCGTTATAATCATTGAAAAAACTTCCACAACAGGTGGTTCACTGAACTTTACCAGCGGCTCTATGTCTGGTGCTGAAACAATCATTCAGGAAATTGACGGCATCGAAGATACCAAAGAGTCCTATGTTCAGGACATTCTGAAAAACGGCGCCGGCCTGGGCGACGAAGAAATGATCAGAACTTATGTTGAAGAAGATGTTGCAGCCATTCAGTGGCTGTGGGACAACGGTCTGTCCGACAACAAGTTCTCCACTGACAGAGAAACAGGCACAATGAGCGTTTTCGCTCCGGAACATGCACTGTACTCACAGAAGAGAACATACAAAGCATCTCCCGACGACTCTACAAAATACAAGAGCGCCGCACATGAGATACTGGATACAGAAGTTAAAAAACTCTCCCAGGTAACAATCGATTTTGAAACAACAGCCACACAGCTGGTCAACAATGAAAAAGGCCAGGTTTTGTCCGTTATTGCAACAGACAGCGAAGGTAAAACAGTACGCTATGACGCTACAAGAGGTGTCATCATGGCAACAGGCGGCTACTCCGGCAACCTGAAAATGATGGGCACATTTACTGAAAACGGCGCCAGCTACCTGCCCGGCGGCTCCAGCGCTGCTGACGGCTACGGCATCTACATGATGCAGAATGTAGGTGCTTATATCGATGAGGAAGTTATGGGTTACATCCCCACATTCCCCATGGGTCTGGATACAGGCAACGGCCCCGGCAAAATTGCTTCCACATACATGTGGAAAGTGGGCGGTATCTGCGTAAACCAGGAAGGCAACCGTTTTGTTGATGAAACCGAAGATGCGGTTGAAATCAGAGAAGTTGCCCTGGAAGAACAGACAAACGCCATCCAGTACGACATCTTTACAGATGACATCATCCAGGCAGCTATCGACAATGGTGCTGCAACATTCTGGAACTTCTACTATGGCCCCGGCAAACCGTACAACAACCTGGTTGTAACAGCTTCTTCACTGGAAGAACTGGCTGAAAAACTGGATATGCCGGCAGAAAATCTGGTAGCCACAGTTGAAAAATACAACGAATGTGTTGAAACACAGACAACCGACGAGTTCGGCCGTCAGTACACAGAAGATTCTTTGAACACATACAACCTTGCCATAAACAAAGTTGAAGGCGATACATACTATGCAGTACCTCTGAAAGCTTTGTGCGTTATGACACTGGGCGGTGTTAAAACCAACACCAGCGGTCAGGTTCTGGACGCAGATGGTGCTGTTATCCCCGGTCTGTACGCAGCCGGTGAAGTTGTAGGCGGCGTTTGGGGCAGATTTGTTTCCGGCGGTACAGGCGTTATGGGTCCGATCGTATTCGGCAGAATAGCAGCCAGAACAGCTATGACAACAGAACTTGCCGACAGTTATAAGATGAAAGAACCTCAGACAGTTATCACCGAGGATATGTTTGCAAAAGAAGAGGTTTCAACAGAGAGCCGCTTTGATATGAGCACTCCTCTGACAGATGGTGAATACGAAGCAACAGTTGACGGCCAGGAAGGCCCGATGACTGTAAAAACAGTTATCACAGACGGCAAAATTGCTTCCGTAGAGGTTGTTTCTCAGAACGAAACAGAATCCATTGCTTCTTCCGCTCTGGAAAAAATCCCGTCTGCTATTGTAGCAGGCAACACATGCGATGTTGATGCTGTTTCAGGCGCAACACTCACATCCAACAGAATTATGGATGCAGTTGCAGACTGCCTGCGGCAGGCCGCAAAATAAATTGAATAACAAAAGCCGGGTTTGTGCCCGGCTTTTTTATTGCACTCAAAGCAGATTGCAGATATAAGTACGCCGGGTTTGCAGTTTTTTAATTACGCCGGCGGAAGCTTTTATCACAAAGCGGCGGACAGATATAAACTGTAAACTTACGGATGCGGACCGGCGGCATATAGGTTTTTCTGTGGCTGTATATTTTAACAAGCTGACAAAACAAAACCCCCGGCTGTTTTAAAGCCGGGGATTTTCATATCAGTTTTTCTTTTTCTTTTCGTCACAGTATTTTGTGTATGTGACTGACTGCACCAGCCATATCACACCCACCAGCAGCATAGGCGCCGGGCCAATGGGGTACACCAGCGACAGCACAACAAGTGCCAGAAACACCCATGTGAAGGCTTTGGTTGTGGCCAGGTAGCTTTTGTACGCCGCATATCCAATGGCCGCCCTTTCCCTTTCGTCACAGCTGTCATACCAGTCTTTCTGGAAATTTTTCTCAAACACACTGCCTCTTTTTTCCGGGTTGATCTGCTTTGTCAGCTTGATTATAACATTTTGCAGCAATACAGTGGTTATAAGCCCCACTGTAAACAGCACTACTGCGCCGCCAAAAGGAATAAAATATCCGCTTTCAACGATGTCCAGCATCCGGCAGCACATCATGCCAAAACTAATCATCTCGCCTATGGAAAAATAGGAGGAATACACCAGCGCTTTTTCCAGCATCTTCTCCACATCCTCCAGCTCGTCTTCACCGGCAGAAGGCGCCGCTTTTTTTGCCCTGTTATATAAAACTATGCTCATTACAAAGGGTATGTACATCAGATAAACGCCCGCCATACCCACATAAGCCAGGCTGTCTATGGCACGGGTTGCCAGCTGTGACAGGCTTTGGTTGTACATGCTGGACAAAAAGCCGAACACCCCGCCCACACATGCGGACAAAAACATTGCGGCAAAAAATTTTACGGCACCCTTATTTTCTTTTTTCATACTTCTTCCTCCTCATAAGTAAATATATCTTCCACAGACACAGAGAAAACCTTTGCAATTTTCAGCGCCAGAGTCACCGACGGACTGTAATCACCGCGCTCGATAAGGCTGACGGTCTGGCGGCTGGCACCCACCATTGCTCCCAGCTGCCGCTGGTTTATCCCCAGCCCGGCGCGGTACTCTTTCAGCCTGTTGTTTAACGGCATAAAAACCACCTCGCAATTATATTTGTCATTTTGACAACTTTATTTGTCAAATACATTATAGCAATGACAACTTTATTTGTCAACAATTATTTTTTAAAAATATAAATTTGCCAATTTAATAACGGTGTGGTAAAATTATGCCATAAATTTTGGGGAGAGTAAAATGAAAAAAGTTTTTTGCTTTGCTTTGGCACTGATGCTGGCAGCGTGTATGTGTGCATGTGCACAGAACAAGCCAAAGTACTATGATTTTTATTCAGATTTCCAGCCGCCGGAGCCGGCAGCCATGGCTGTACGCGTTGAAGACAGCCGGAAGGATATAACAGATAATGAAAATATGTTTGTGCTGCAAAACGCCCTGGGGCTTACAGCTTTGCAAAGCCATCGGATATTTATGGACAATGACAGCGTTGTAGCCGATTTTTATTTTGACAGCAGTGCCGGGGCACACCAGATATATTCGGCGCTGGATTATGCCTATGATACTTTTTGGCTGGGTGGATTTCATACCGAAGGCATACTGCCTTATGAAGACTGGCAGTATCGTGACAGAATAAAAGATTTTACCGTGCAGATATTTATACAGGATCAGCTTATATTTGCCAGAACATACACTTTCACACAGCTGACAGAACGGGGTGAAAAACAGCGGGAAATAATCGAAACAGAAAACAAAGATTTATATTTTGACGGCCAGATAATAGAAATTCCGGCCCGGGAAGATGAGGACTATTTCGGCATTTTTGACCTGCGGGGCCGGGATTGTTCCATGGTTTTGCGCCAAAGCCTTGACGGGCAGACGGCTACACTGTGCCTGTATACCTTCGGACAGATGGACAATGAAAACCTGCGGCGGCTGAAAGATGCCGTTTTTCGGAAAACCGGAGAGATTGCACCGGAGCTTATAATAGAGCTGTATGATAATACAGACGGAAAAATGTATTACAGATATTAAATTATGCAAAAAATAAAAATGACAGCGTGAAATCGCTGTCATTTTTTTATCTGTATCTGCACTATTGCCGGCCAAAACTTTCAGGACAGGGCCTTTACCAGCATTTCAAAGGCTTTGGCTTTTATCCGGCTGTGGCTTTCGCGGCCTTCCCTGGCCTCTTTGCCAACAGCAAATATGTTGCCGATTATGACCATGTCGGTGTATACCCTGTCTCCGGTCAGCCTTATGCAGCCTTCCTGCCGTCCGCAGTCCAGTATGCTGTATATGACGGTGAAAAAATTTTTTGCGGCACCTTCCAGCGGGCAGCTGCGCCCGTCTTTATGAAAAGAGTCCGACTGTATACCGCCTTTTGCGGCCATCGCCATGTTAAACAGCGAACTGCTGTTTTCCACACTGTCGATAACTCCGTCGTACACGCACATCATCTTGCTTTTAAAATCTGCGGCAGAGGACACTGCCCGCCCAAACCGCTGCCTCTGCTTTTCCAGCGAGTAAAGCATGGCGCCGGAAACAATTTCCTCCTTGGAGGAGAAGTAATCGTATATCGTCGCCTTGCCCATTCCGGCGGCATCTGCAATCTGCCGGGCGGTAATTCTGGACAGGTCCATTCCCTGCCCGGCCAGTTTCAGCACACCGGAAAAAATCTGTATTTCTTTTTCACTGTATTTATTCATCGTCAAAATCCACCTGTACCCGCTTCATCTCTTTGCGGTTGAAAATATCGTACAGCGCCGGCACCAGGAACAGCGTCAGCAGTGTGGCGTAAGACAGGCCACCTATGGTAACCACGGCCATGCCCTGACTCATATCTGCGCCCATGCCCACGCCCAGGGCCATTGTGCTCATGGCCAATATGGTGGTCAGTGCAGTCATAAGAATAGGCCTTATCCTGTCTTTGCCTGTCTGTATCAACGCCCGGTGTTTCTCCATTCCTTCCAGACGCAGGCTGTTTACATAGTCTACAAATACAATACCGTTGTTTACAACGACGCCGGCCAGTACCAGGAATCCTATCATTGAAGTTATAGTCAGCATTTCTCCGGTAATCTGCAAAGCCAACAGACCGCCGGTAAAGGCCAAGGGTATGGTGAACAGAACGATAAAAGGCGATTTCAGGCTCTGGAACTGTGCAACCATTATAAGATATATAAATATTACAGCCAGGCCTATCATCATGATCATATCAGACATGGCGGACATGATCACTTCATTTTCACCGGCTATCTCATAGGTGTATCCCCGAGGCATTGTATATCCGTCCAGCGCCCGCTGCACATCACGGCTTACCAGTGCCACGTTGTATCCGTCGGCCACATTGGCTGTGACTGTGATATACCTGGACTGGTTTTCCCTGTTTATGGCGTCGGGGCTCTGGGCCGTTGATATGTCGGCAATGTCTTTCAGGAGCAGATCTTTGTCTGCATCGTCCCGGTATGTGCCCACTGTGAGCGAGCCTATTGACCGCCTGTCATATGTGGCCGGTGCGTGTATCACTGCATCCAAATCCCCTTGCTCAAAACTCAGAGTTGTGGCAGTGGTGCTTTCGGTCAGAGCCGCAGCTACTTTTGCATAGACCTGCGCTACTGTCAGGCCGTTTTTCATGGCTTTTTCTTTGTCTACCGTTATCCTTATTTCTTCCAGCGCCTGTGCCCGACCGTCATCAACAGATGCCACGCCGGGCACATCTTTTATCTTGTCAGCCAGTTTGGCGGCTTCCTGCCGCAGGCCGTCCAGGTCGTTGCCTTTTATTTTTACACTTATGCCGCTTCCGGTCAGTGCGCTTATATCCATGTTGGAGGCGCTTACCGACAGGCTGTCGCCCAGCCGGGCGTTATTCTCTTTTATCAGCCGCGCTATTTCCTCGTTGGTCATGGACTTGTCTTCTTTCAGCACCACATAAAAGCTCATGGTCTTTTCGCCGGAAGAGGACGAAGATCCTCCCAGACTTACGCTCATCCCACCGCCCATGGACATACCAACAGTCTGCACATCTTCTATCTTAATTACACTGTCTGCCAGCTGTTCGCTTTTGGATATCAGCTCCCGCTCGCTGGTTTCTGCCGGCAGTGTCAGGGTCATCTGCATCTGTGTGGAGTCCATTGACGGTATAAACGCCATGGGCATTTTAAACGCACTGTAAAAGCT
>CASFSP010000037.1 GCA_949297385.1 uncultured Oscillospiraceae bacterium | reverse complement strand
TTTGTTTATTCTATTGCGGTTACGGTGTAGCCGGCATCCTCTACGGCCTTTTTCAGCCGCGGTGCCATATCCCGGACAGCATCCAGGGTTGCAACGCCTTTTTCCAGGTCAACGGACACATTTTCTGCGCCGTTTACAGCCTGCAGGGCTTTGGTAACATGGTTTACACAGTGCTGGCACATCATACCGTCAATCTTTATAACGGTGTTACACCGCTCTTTTGGCTTGTCGCCACCGCAGGAAGCGGCTTTGTCCTCCTGCCGGGCGGCTGTATATTCACAGCCGGGTGCAGATGCCGCGCCCTGGCTTTCCGCAGGTGTTTCTTTGGCCGGGTTTTCCCGGTTTGCGGGGGCTGTGTCTGCTTTAAACCATTTCAGGCGCAGTGCGTTGCTGACTACAAACAGGCTGGAAAAACTCATGGCGGCGGCGCCGAAAGCCGGTGTCAGCTTCCAGCCCAGCACACCGTAAAATGCACCGGCGGCCAGGGGTATTCCGCAGCTGTTGTAGAAGAATGCCCAGAACAGGTTTTCTTTTATATTTTTGATTACGGCCTTGCTCAGACGCACCGCGTTGGCCACATCCAGCAGGTCGTTTTTCATCAGCACTATATCGGCGCTTTCCACCGCCACATCGGTGCCGGCGCCTATGGCTATGCCCACATCGGCACGCACCAGGGCCGGGGCGTCATTTACGCCGTCGCCGACCATTGCCACAATTTTGCCCTGCCGCTGTAAATCGGATACAACCTTTTCTTTGTCCCGGGGCAGTACATCGGCTATGGTGTCAGTCAGATTAAGGTCTTTAGCTATACCTTTGGCCGTTCTGGCGTTGTCACCGGTCAGCATTATCACATCAATGCCCATGGAGCGCAGACGGTCAATGGCGGCGGCGCTGGTGGGTTTTACCACATCAGCCACCGCTATTATACCTAGCGGACGGCTGCCCTTTGCAAATATAAGGGGTGTCTTGCCCCGGTCTGCAAATTCTGTGGCCTTGTCTTTCAGGGCGGATATATCCACTCCCTTTTCTTCCATCAGTTTAAAGTTGCCGGCTGTGTATTCAACGCCGCCGGAAACAGCGGATACACCCCTGCCGGGTACGGCCCGGAACTCTTCCATATCCATGGGTTGTATCTGTTTTTCAGACACATACTCCATCACAGCTCCGGCCAGCGGATGCTCGCTTTTGCTTTCCAGGGCGGCGGCCGCTGTCAGCAGGGCCGGTATATCATCGCCCCATACATCGGTTACCACCGGCTTGCCCCGGGTTATGGTGCCTGTTTTGTCCAGCACCACGGTGTTTACATTGTGGGCGGTTTCCAGCGCTTCTCCGGATTTTATCAGTATTCCGTTCTCTGCACCCTTTCCGGTGCCCACCATTATGGCCACCGGTGTGGCCAGACCCAGCGCACAGGGGCAGGATATAACCAGCACCGTTATAGCGCAGGACAGGGCAAATTCAAACTCTGCGCCCAGTATCATCCACGCGACAAATGTCACCAGGGATATGGTCATCACTGTGGGCACAAATATTCCGGCCACCTTGTCGGCCAGCTTGGCGATAGGTGCCTTGGAGGCGCTGGCTTCTTCCACCAGCTTGATTATCTGTGCAAAGGTGGTGTTTTCCCCTACCTTTGTGGCTTTTATCTTCATAAAGCCGGTTTTGTTTATGGTGGCGCCGATAACCTCGTCGCCCTCACCTTTGTACACCGGCAGGCTTTCGCCGGTTATGGCCGCCTGGTCCACAGTGCTTTCGCCGCTGATAACAACACCGTCCACCGGTATGCTCATGCCGGGTTTTACTATAACGGTGTCGCCGGCCGCCACCTGTTCCACCAGCAGGGTAACTTCCTGTCCGTCTTTTTCCACAATGGCTGTTTTGGGCGCCAGGTCCAGCAGGTGTGCCAGCGCCCGGCTGGTTTTGCCCTTGCTTCTGGCTTCCAGGTATTTGCCCACTGTTATCAGTGTCAGTATTGTACTGCATGATTCAAAATACAGGTCCATGTGGTATTTTGCCACCAGTTCCATGTCGCCGGCGCCCAGGCCCCGGCTCATGCGGAATATGGCAAAAACCCCGTATATGACCGCGGCGGCAGAACCTACGGCAATCAGGCTGTCCATGTTGGGCGCGCCGTGGGCCAGGGTGGAAAAGCCTTTTTCATAGTAATGGCGGTTGATATACATCACCGGCAGGCACAGCAGGAACTGTATAAACGCAAAGGAAACAGCGTTTTCCATTCCTGTCAGAAATGCCGGCAGCGGTGCACCGTACATGCTGCCCATGGATACATACATCAGCGGCAACCAGAACACAAAGGACAAAATCAGCCTTTTTTTCATCTGCCGCATTTCTTTTTGTGCCCGGTTTTCCCGGGGCTTTGCCGCCGCAGGCGCACCCCCTGCAACGCTGGCTCCGTAGCCGGCCTTTTCCACACAGGAAATTATATCCCGGCCGGTCAGTATCTTTTCGTCATAATCCACCTGCATACTGTTGGTCAGCAGGTTTACGCTTACCCGGTTAACGCCCTCCAGTTTTTCCACGCTTTTTTCCACGCGGGAAGAACAGGCAGAGCAGGTCATACCGGTCACATCATATTTCTGTTTCATAAATCAGCCTTTCTATTTCAATATCTTGCCCATCAGCTTTACCAGCTCGTCTACCTTTTCGTTGCGGTCCTCTTCCGTCCGCGCATTGTTTACACAGTGCTTCAGATGCGCTGTCAGCACCCGGCGGTTGGCGTTGTTCAGCAGCGCCTCCACAGCCATCAGCTGGTGGGATATGTCGATACAGTACCTGTCATCCTCCACCATTTTTATAACAGCGTCCAGCTGTCCTCTGGCGGTTTTCAGAAGCAGGCTGACCTGTTTTTTGTCTGCTACCATAAAATCACTCCTTTATCCCCCTCCCAGGGGGGTATGGGTAAATGATACAACAAATTTTCCTATCTGTCAACTATGCTTTTAAAAATGTTGCCCTTTGCGCCAAGAAATATTATAATTATCCTGTAAAAGGGGTGTGTTTATGGAAGAATTTACAGGCGAAAAAATAGAGGACAAAGACTGGTCAGAACTGGAAATAAAAGAGGTAAAGTTTGAAAAATGCACCTTTATCGGGGTGGATTTTTCCGACTGCCGACGGACAAAGGCTGTTTTTGACACCTGCAAGTTTGTATCCTGCAAATTTGGCGGCAGTTATTTTACATCCTGCCGGCTGCTGAACTGCACTTTTAAATTCTGCACCATGTTTGGCGCCTGTTTTGACAGATGCAAAACCACCGGCAGCAATTTTTCGGAAATTGATTTTTCTTCGGTGGAGATAAAGGGCGGCAACTGGAGCTATGCCGGCCTGCGCTACTGCGACTTTTCAAAAAAACAGCTGAACAGTGTGGATTTTACCGCGGCCGACCTGTATGGCGCCAGCTTTGAAAGCGCGGTGGTGCGCGGCTGTAACTTTTCCGACTGTGTGCTGTCCAAAGCCAGCTTTAAAAACCGGGATATACGCGACAACCGCTTCAACGGCTTTGATATTTCCACCGCCAACTTCACAGGCGCCAAAGTGGATATAGACTTTGCGGTCACTGCGGTGAATATGCTGGGCGCCATTTTCTGCTGATAAAAAATAAAGCCCCTATACCGGGGGGCTTTTGTTGTATAAAACAAAAAAACCGGACTGTAAAGTCCGGTTTGGTGACCCATAGGAGAATCGAACTCCTGTTTTCGCCGTGAGAGGGCGACGTCTTGACCGCTTGACCAATGGGCCTTATAAATCTGTGATTTTATTTTATAACAAAAAATATATTTTGTAAATGGAAAAATCACAGCTATTTATCAGATAAGCGCCGCATAAAGCGGCGCTGTGGTGACCCGTACGAGAATCGAACTCGTGATACCGCCGTGAAAGGGCGGTGTCTTAACC
>CASFSP010000036.1 GCA_949297385.1 uncultured Oscillospiraceae bacterium | reverse complement strand
GTGTTATGTTCTGTATAGTTATGGTGGCCAGGATAGTTTTCCTTATCTGCGGCACTTCTTTACTTACTTATACAACCAGCCCCATAGCACTGACAGACGGTCTGGAAGAACTGTTCAAGCCTCTTAACAAAATCAATTTCCCGGTACATGAAATGGCCATGATGATGACCATTGCCATGAGGTTTATACCTACTCTGATAGAAGAGACCGACAAAATAATGTCAGCACAGAAATCCCGCGGAGCCATGCTGGATTCCGGTTCTTTCAAAGACAGGGTCAAGGCTCTGGTGCCTATTCTTGTTCCGCTGTTTATATCAGCTTTCCGCCGCGCGGAGGAACTGGCCACAGCCATGGAATGTCGTTGCTATCACGGCGGAGAAGGCAGAACCAGGCTGAAACAGCTGAAAATCACCAAAAGCGATGTTGTTTCATCTGTTGTGTGCATACTGGGCTTTGCCTTTATACTCAGTATGAAATATTTCTTTAAACGGGTGATTTAGATTGACTGTACTGGTAAAAATTGCCTTTGACGGAACAAACTACCGGGGCTTTCAGATACAGAACAATGCGGTTACCGTTTTCGGTACTTTTCAGCAGGCTTTGCTGAGAATACTCGGCCACGAAACACGGATAAAGGGCTGTTCCAGAACAGACAGCGGAGTTCACGCCAAATGTTTTTATCTCAGCTTTGATACACAAAAACAGCTGGACCTGCGCCGATTGCCCCTGGCTTTGAACGGCAATCTTCCCCCGGACATCAGGGTGCTGGAAGCTGTGCAGGTGCCGGACGGCTTTCATGCCAGATACGATGCCAAGGGCAAGGAATACACATATTACATTCTTAACAGCCATATTGACAGTCCGTTTTTTAACGGATATTATTACAAAGTTGCCGCGTCCCTGGATGTGGAAAGCATGCAGCAGGCGGCAAAAAACTTTGTGGGTAAATGGGATTTTTCTGCCTTTATGTCAAAAAATTCCTCTGTGACAGATTTTGTCAGAACAGTATCTTATGCTGATGTGAAAAAAAACGGGGATATGATAAAATTTGTGGTGCGCGCCGACGGATTTCTTTACAATATGGTCAGAATAATGGCCGGAACCCTTGTCAGTGTCGGCCGCGGACTGATAAAGGCAGAAGATATACCGCAGATAATACAGGGGCGCGACCGCTCTGCCGCGGGCCCCACAGCTCCGGCACAGGGGTTGTTTTTAACTGATGTATTTTATTGATAAAATACAAATAATATATTAAGCGAAGGTTTTTGATGAGTGACAGGCGTATCAGCCGAAAAGAGCTGACCAACAGGAATAAAAAAATAGCCCAAAGACGAAAGAATATCAGGGCGCTGATGATAATAGCCATAACGGCAGCCCTGGTGTATATTACCGGCCTTTACGGTGCGTCTTTGGCTTATCTGGGTGACTTTTTATCCAGCGGACTGGCCGTTTTTCAGATTGGTGACGGCTGGCCGCTGGAAGGTGATTTTTCTGCGGTATTGCAAGGGGAAGAGATGGGCACCGGCCTTTGTGTGCTCAGCGGTGATAATATTACAGTATATTCCCCCACCGGAAAGAATATATTTACCTATAACCATTCGATGCAAAACCCCGTGATAACCACATCCGGCAACAGGGCGGTTATATATGACCTGAATCAAACAGCTCTGAAAGTGACCAACAGCCATAATGTGCTGTTCCGGCAGGAGATGGGGGCAGGCATAGTGCACGCCGATATTTCCGACTCCAACCGTATCGCCGTAACCACCAGGTCTTCCGGCTATAACGGAGAGGTCACCGTATTCAATTTCAATATGAGCGAAAGGTTTGTCTGGTACTGCGCAACGGGATATCCTGTGTACAGCTCGCTGTCAGACAGCGGAAAAGTAATGGCAGTAAACACCCTTAAAACGGAAAACGGACTGCTGCAAAGTTGTATATATCTGGTATCTGTTTCTGACGGTGAGGAACTGTACACAATATCAGACGGCTCCTACCCGCTGGAAATGATTTTTCTTTCAGATTCCAGGCTGCTGATAGCATATACCAACAGGCTGGTGCTGTGGGATGTGAAAAACAATACAAAGCTGTCGGAGTATTCTTATGGCGCCGACAGTCTTCTGGCTGTGGCCCAAAGCGGTCAGTATATAGCGCTGGCCACAGGCAGTTATACTGATGAAGCAGACAGTCAGATTTCGCTTTTGTCACTGGATTTAACCGAAAAATACAATGTTTCCGTAAATGAAACCATAAAAGATTTGTCTGTGTCTAATTCCAGAATTTACGCCCTGGGGCGGGAAAATCTGTATGAATTTGACTATTCCATGGCTCAGCTGGGCAAAACCGAAACAGGAACGCTGTCAAAAATGTTGGTGGAATACAACGGGACAACGCTTATAACATCAACCGGCATAAGCCGTTTGGAAAAAACGAAAAGCAGGTGATTTAGTATGAGTAATTTTACATGGATAGATATATTTTTGCTGGCTGTATTGGCCGGCAGCGCCTTCAAAGCGTACAGGGATGGCTTTTTTACCTCTGTGGTAAGACGGGTTGGCAATTTGGGAAGCCTTTTGGCTGCATGGTATATCTCTGCCAATTATTCCCGGATTATTTTTGAAAAATTTTTCCGAGCATCCCTTTTGAATAAATCCTATGACTATCTTTTGCAGGCAAGTGAAAATATTGATGTGCGGTCTGCGATAGAGTCTATTATCGGCAAATGGCCGCGGGGCTTTGCTGACAGCCTGATACAAAAAACACAGGAGAGCCTGTCGGTTGTACTTACCCCCGATATGGATTCGGCCGCTTTATTGGTAGACCAATTTCTTGCGCCTGTAATCACTTCCGCCATAAGCGTAGTGCTGTTCATAATATGCTTCACGGCTGTCAGCCTGCTGTGCCGTATGCTGGCAAAGACACTGAAAATCGTCAATGGCGTGCCTATCCTGGGATTTGCCAACAGACTTGCCGGCCTTGGCGCCGGACTCATAATAGGCGGTGTAAATATCATACTATTGTCATTTTTGTTCAGTATAATTATAATACTTACGGGGGATTCCCTGTCATTTTTAAACCGGCGGACATTGCAGCAAAGCAGTATAATCGCTATTGCCAGCGCAGTGAACCCGTTTTTACCATAATTTTAAGGAGTTGATTTAATGCTGTGCGAAAGATGTAAAAAGCGCCCTGCAATGATATATATACAGACCAGCGAAGACGGCCAGATAAAAAGCAAAGGCTACTGCCTTACCTGTGCCAGGGAGCTGGGTATCAAGCCCGTTGACGACATGATGAAAAAAATGGGCATAGATGATGACGCTCTGAAAGCAATGGAAGAACAGATGAATAATTTTGTCAGCGAGAACACTGATGAAAACGGTGATTTCAACTTCCGGAATTTTTTCGGCGCGCCCGGTGAAGATTATGATGACGGCTTTGATGAGGATTTTGAGCAGGGTGGATCTTCCACTATTCCTTTCTCAAAAGAAGACAGCAAAGAAGGAAGAAAACAAAAAGACAAAAAGAACAAAAGAAAATTTTTGGAGCAGTATTGCGAAAATCTGACCCGGAAAGCCAGAAACGGCCAAATAGACAATGTGATCGGCAGAAATGACGAGATTTACCGCACAATACAGATACTTTGCCGCAGACAGAAAAACAACCCCTGTCTTGTGGGTGAAGCCGGTGTGGGTAAAACAGCCATCGCCGAAGGCATTGCGCTGAAAATCAGCCGTGGTGAAGTTCCTCAGAAACTGAAAAACAAAGAAATTTACCTGGTGAATATGACCAATCTGGTGGCCGGAACACAGTTCCGCGGACAATTTGAAGCCAGGGTAAAAAGCCTGATAAGCGAAGTGAAAGAAAACGGCAATATAATTTTGTTTATCGACGAGATACACACCATAACAGGAGCCGGCGACAGCGAAGGTGCAATGAATGCCGGCAATATTTTGAAGCCTGCACTTTCCCGCGGAGAAATACAGGTTATCGGTGCCACAACATTCAACGAATACAGAAAGTTTATTGAAAAAGATGCCGCGCTGGAACGCCGTTTCCAGCCGGTAAAGGTGGAAGAGCCGTCAATCAGCGATACAATAGATATAATAAACGGCATTAAACAATATTATGAAGATTACCACCATGTAAAGGTTTCTCCTGCGCTGGTGGACCTGACTGTCAGAATGAGCGAAAAATATATCACTGACAGATTTTTGCCCGATAAGGCCATAGACCTGCTGGATGAGGCCTGTGCTTGCTGTAACCTGCGTCATCCGCAGATCAGCCGGTGGCTGGCAAAAAAAGAAGAGCTGGACGGCCTTAATGCAAAATTGGAAGATTACCAGTCACAAACCGAACAGCCGGATTACGAACGGATAGCCCAAACCCGCCAGCAGATTTTGTCTGTAGAGGAAGAGGAAAAAAATCTGCGCCAGCAGGTGGAAAATATCAGCGTAGAACTGGATGATATAGCCAAAGTAATACAGCTGTGGACGGGAATAAGCGCTGTAAAAGTAAAGGAAAGCGAATTCAATAAGGTGGCCAATCTTGAAGCCCGCCTCAAAGAAAAAATCAAAGGCCAGGACGAAGCGGTAAAGCTTGTGGCCAAAGCCATAAAACGCAACCGCGCCGGTATTTCCGGCCGCAACCGCCCGGCCAGTTTCCTGTTTGTAGGTCCCACCGGTGTGGGTAAAACCGAGCTGGTCAAACAGCTGGCAAACCAGCTTTTTGACACCGTAGATCCGCTTATCAGATTTGATATGTCAGAGTTTATGGAAAAGCATGCGGTATCCCGCCTGGTCGGTTCGCCTCCCGGATATGTGGGATATGATGAAGCGGGCCAGCTGACGGAAAAAGTGCGCAGAAAACCATATTCTGTTGTGCTGTTTGACGAGATAGAAAAGGC
>CASFSP010000035.1 GCA_949297385.1 uncultured Oscillospiraceae bacterium | reverse complement strand
TTCAAATATATAAGGGCTTAAAAAACCGAATAGATACACCGCAAAGGCGCTGTTCCAGCTTTTTTTCTCAAAAGGCGCGGTAAATGCGGCATAACAGGCGAAAAACATCACATCATAACCGAAGTAGCTGATCCATTCGGTAAAAGCCGGGTTAAACCGCTGGAAAAAGTAGCTGAGCACCGCCAAAGTGGGCGGAGTGGAATTGCCTATCATGCTGGATTTGTAATATGTGTACAGCGCATCGCGGTTTTTCACCAGTTTCTGGCTGATGCCCCAAAAGCTGAATTCGTCCCATTCGTACATCAGCGGCTGTTTGTATGCCAGAAATACAAGCATTGCCAGACAGCTGACGGCAAACAAAATCACTCCGGGAGAGAAAAACCGCCGCGCCTTTTCTTTTAAACTGTCCCTGTTTTTATACAGAGCAAAGGCAAAAAGGCCGAAGGCCAGCCCATAGGAAAAAGCCGCACCGGCTTTCAGCATATTCACCAGCGCAAATATTACCGACAGGTCCACCAGAACAGCCAGTGATACCAGCGGGGTAAATGCCGGTTTTATTTTAAACAATGCAGACAGGGCAAAGGCAAAGGCCAGCACTGCCAGCAAGGCTATAAAGCTGTTAAGCAACAAAAACCACCGCCCTTTCGGGTAAATAATAAACTATAAGCATCAGCACCGCACCCAGTATTGAAAAGCAATAGCTGGTCAGCACGCAGGAATAATCGGTATTTTTTACACTGCGGGCCGTGCGGGCGCCAAAATACTGTCCCACAACCATACAAAATCCTAAAAATGCCGGGTATACATATCTCATCTGCAAACCGATTATCTGCGGCAGCGTCACCGGTGTCCAGGACAGATACAGGCCTGTGAGCACCACGGCATAGGTCAGCAGTGAACAGATGAAAAACACCGCCGTTTTGCCCAGGTCAGATTTATCAAACACATCCGCCTGTTTTACGCAGCACAAAATTGCTATGACCGGCGTCAGATAGCTTATCAGCGGCAGATTTACATCCAACCAGCCCAGCAGGCCGCCGCTGAAAAGGAAAAATGCATTGTTTTTCAATGTGTCAAAAAACACTGCGGCATATCTGAGCGGATTGGTTATTATAAACGCCAGCTGCCGGCCCGGGTCGCTGTCCGCCATTGTCCTGTCTATTGGCGCATAGTTGGAAAACAGCTGTACATATATGCTCATTCCTTCATACAGCACCATAAACAGTACTATACAGCCGGCCAGGGCCAGGCCTTTTTTCAGCTGTCTGCCGCCCAGATCCACCTTCCATCTGTCTTTGGGCACGCAAAGCAAAATGGGATAAAAGACTATATAGCTCATTTTGCACACTGTCAGCACAGCCATGGAAAGGGTAAACACCGCCAGCTTTTTATTGTCAAAGTCCCCGGTCAGCACTGTGGAGAAAGCCAGGAACATCAGCGTAAACAAAAAACTGTCGCTGTTGCAGGATGCGTACATAAAGCACATCAGCGGCATGGCCATAAGGCAGAAAAATATCACTTTGAATTTTCCGGCGTATTTCAGTGCGAAATATGAACAGAAACAGAAAAACACAAGGTTTGCAATCCTGTGGGCGTAAAAAGCCCCCAATGCACCAAACCCCAAAACTTTTGCCAGGAAAATTCCTATTGCCCCGGGTATATAGGGGATCACCTGAAAAATGATAATGCCTGTGTTTGGCGCTTTTTCACCGCTTTCCACTGCGGCAAAATATTCCAGAAAACGGTTGTACACCGTATTACCCTCTTTGGCGGGATAGCCGTTGTTGTGGGCTGTGGGAAAATGCAGAACAAAACTGTTTACATCGTCCGGGTACACATGGTTTTCATCAAATCCCCACTGTCCCTGGGCCATGGCATAGCTGCGCAGAAAATGGGTGTGCTCGTCCGGCACCTGGTTGGGCGGTGTGGCAAAGGCGTACACCAGGCCCATGACAAACAACAGCAGCGCCATAAAAAGCGGCATATTTTTTTCTTTCAATTTTGAAGAAAGCACAAAAGCCGCTGACAGCGCCAGCAGGAATACAAACACCGCAGCACTGCCCTTTATCTGTCCCAGCCATGATGGGGAATATATAACGCGCAGGTAATAAACAAACAAAAAAGAAAAAACAGACAAAAGCAAACAGCCCATACCGTAAAACAGCACGGGCTTTTGTCTTATGGATAAAATTTTGCTTTTTAAACTGTCCATAAATAACGCTCTTTCGTTATTTATTTTTACAAATTGTATATATCGGGTTTGTAGCGGTCCATGTTGTGTCTTATCCACTCAATGGTTTCCGCCAGACCCTGTTCAAAGGTGTAGTTTGGTTTCCAGCCGGTGAGACCGTTCAGCTTTTTGGCTGTACCCAGCAGGCGGTTGACCTCGCTTTTTTCCGGGCGCAGACGGTCGGAGTCGGTCACTATTCTGGCTGACGGGTTGATCTGTCTGATAAGCTCGTTTGCCAGGTCACCTATGGAAATTTCCCTTTCGGTGGCTATATTCAGCTCCTGACCTATGGTGTTGTCATGTTTTGCTATGGTGACAAAACCATTGGCGGTGTCCTTTACATAGTTAAAGTCCCTGGTGGGTGTCAGTGAACCCAGGTGTATCTCCTCTTTGCCGGCCAGCAGCTGTGAGATGATTGTGGGTATAACTGCCCTTGCAGACTGGCGGGGGCCGAAGGTGTTGAAGGGGCGCACTATTGTAACAGGAGTGTTGAAGCTGCGGTAAAAGCTTTCCGCAATTCTGTCTGCGCCTATTTTGGTGGCGGAATAAGGGCTCTGACCCTGATAGGGGTGTTTTTCGTCAATGGGTACATACTGCGCTGTGCCGTACACCTCGCTGGTGGATGTCACCAGCACCCTGGCGGTGTCCAGATCTCTGGCCGCCTGCAAAACATTCAGTGTGCCTTTGATGTTGGTATCCACATAGGTGTCGGGAGAATGATAGGAAAAAGGAATGGCGATAAGGGCAGCCAGGTGAAAAACAGTGTCAATACCTTTCATTGCCACTCTCACGCCGTTGGGGTCGCGCACATCGCCCATTATTACATTCAGTGCGTTCTTTTCTTCTTTGGAAAATGTGTCCACCCAGCCCCATGTGCCGAAAGAGTTGTATGCGCAGAAAGCGGTTACATCATATCCTTCGTGTATCAGCTGTTGTGTCAGGTGAGAGCCTATAAAACCGTCGGCTCCTGTTACCAGTACTTTTTTTGACATTTATATATCCTCATTTCAGTTTGATTGCATTTTTCATATATTATATATGAATATGTTTAAAATTACAATAACAAACCCTTTTTATATCCACAGCTTTTACATTCTGTTAACAGTTTGGACACCTATTTTATTTACAAAAAGTTTCATGTATAATATAATATACTTTAAATCATTTATAATTTAAGAGGATTTTATGCTAAAACTTGTAAAAAAGCTGGCGCTGATAGCGCTGCCCATTGTTATATATTTTGCAATCTTCATCGCTTTTGAACCTTATAACTATTTTGGCCTGAAACACAGCGAATACACCGCCGACAGCGCCATAGTCCGCGTAAGGCAGTTCAACGCCGACCCGGCGGATGTGGTGATACTGGGGGACAGCCGTGTGGCCCACTTTGACATGGACAAGGTGGAAGAATATGTGGGCGAAGAGGTAAGCCAACTGAGTTTTGGCGGCGCCAGCCTGAACGAAAGCATGGACCTGCTGGAATACGCGCTGGAAAAGAACGAAAATATACACACTGTGTATTTCGCCGTCAGCTTTTACACGCTGAACGAAAGCTATTACAAGGACAGGATGTCATCCATCGAAACAATAGCCACCAATCCCTTTGCCTATATGCTCAACTTCAACTACAATGTGGAGATGCTCAACGAGATAAAATGGTTTATAAAAGGGGAGAAAAATGTGGCCAGCGACCATCACGAAGACTGGAAGGAAGAGGACTACTACTATCCCGACGGAACACCCCGCCAATACCGCAGAAACCTGGAAGAATATGCGCAGACCATATACTCGGTGTGTGAAAACTACAAACTGGACCGGGCGGATGTGGAAAGGTACGTCCGGCTGGCGGAAAAATGCCGCGACATGGGAATAACGGTGTACACCGTTCTGCCTCCCATGGACGATTCCCTGAAAGACCTGGTAATCGAACCGCTGGGCATATACCGGCAGATAGAACCGTTTATCCGGCGGGCAGAGGAATGCACCACCGTGCTGAACTACGAATACCGGCAGCCCAATTATTTCACCAGTGACGAATTTTACGACGGTTTTCACCTGGATGATTTCACCGGCCTGCCCAAATTTACACAGATGCTGTTTGAAAGGTAATTGATATGAGCTTGGATTTTTTGATTTTGTACGAACATATTGTCAGGGAATATGAAAGCATAACCCTGCTGAAACTGGAGCTGGAAAGGCGCGGCTACACCGCCGAAATACGCCAGCTGCTGGACAGGAAAAAGCTGAAATATTTCACCTGGAAAAAGCCCAAAGTGCTGGTGGCCAGCGCCATGTATGACGACAAGACAATGAACAGCTTTGTGTACAACAATGTGGGCGTGTGCAACAAGGTGGTAAACCTGCACTGGGAACAGGTGCTCAGCGAAGAACAGGAAAACAGCCCGTTTTTCAACTGCGGCCAGTCCGCCAGCTACGCCATGCACACCTGCTGGGGCACACAGGCCCGCGACAGGATTGTAAAATACGGTGTTCCCATTGAAAACACCGCCATAACCGGCCCCATTCAAATGGACTTCCTGCGTGACCAGTTCAAAGGATATTACAAGGACAAGGACAGCCTGTGCGAGGAATTCGGCCTGGACAAAAACAAAAAATTGGTGCTGTACATCTCCTCCTTTTCCACTGCATACATGACCGACCAGGAGGTGGAAGAGCTGAACAAGCTGGCAGGTGTCGGCTTTAACCAATTCAAAGTGACCAGCCAGAAAACCATGAACACCACCCTGGACTGGGTGGACAGGTTCCTGGACAGCGACGAGGGCAAAAACATTGAATTTGTATACCGCCGCCACCCCAGCGAATGGAACAGCCCCATACTGGAAAAGATGGCCGCAAAGCACAAAAATTTCCACCTGATAAGCCGGTATTCGGTAAAACAGTGGATAACCGCATCTGATACCATATTCACCTGGATGTCCACATCCATAGCGGAGATATATTTTGCTAAAAAGAGCTGTTTTGTAATCCGCCCGTACCCGGTGGAATGGGAGTACGACCCGGTGGTGTACAAAAACTGCGACTATATAGACAATTACGAAGATTTTGCCGCGGCCTTTGGCGCCGAAAGCCCGAAATTCCCTGTGGATGAGGCGCTGATGCTCAGCCACTATGATTTTACGGACACACCCAGCTATATCCGCATGGCCGATGTGCTGGAAAAGGTGCTGAAAGAAGACGAGGGGGACAGACGACCCTTTGACCATTTCAAACCCCATTTCAGCTGGCTGAAATATTTCTCACTGATAGGCCTGCACGCCATGTATGCCATAAGGCTGGACCCGGGCAAACTGAAAATTTTCGGGCCGCTGTCCACCTGGGCCGGCAGAATTTACGGACACATAAAAAACACCCGTGTGTCAAAACAGCAGCGGCGTGAATATGCCGAACATATAAAGAAATTTATGTAAGGAGGACAAGTTATGCAACAGCAATCCTCCTCTATGTCAGCCAAAAACCTGCTGGTGTCAATTTTCAAATATTCCATTGCCACCTGGGTGAACTTTGTGATATACGGGCTGTCACTGCTGCTGTCAGCCTGGTTTATCAGCGCCGAGGTGTACGGCCAGGTGGATATATTCATATCCACATCCACCTTGTTTATGAATATATGTATATTAGGTCTGGATCAGTCCTTTATACGCTTTTTCAACGAGCCGCCGGAACCGCTGGACAAACAGCACCTGTTCGGCGCCTGCTTCGGCCTGTCGGCTGTCGCCCTGGCGGTGACCTGCCTGGTAAGCTGTATATTTTTCCCGCAGCAGGTACTGGGAATATTCTTTTCCCGTCCGCTGGACAACATATATCTGGCACTGCTGTTTTTAAACGCTTTCATGTCCATGATAGGCAGATATATAAATATTCTCTACCGCATGGACGGCAACATAAAACTGTACACGCTGGAAAGCGTGGCGATGCAGTTTTTCTCAAAAATGTTCTACCTGGTGGCGGTGCTGATAAACCCCAGCTTTGAAAACCTGGTGCTGTGGACAGTGCTGGGCATGTCTGCCTTTGCGTTTGTTTTCCTGTGGCCCAACCGTTCAAGCCTCAGTTTTTCCGCCGATGTGCTGTTTTCCAAAGCCAACCGACGGCTGCTGCCCTACGGACTGGCGCTGGCGCCTACCGCAGTCATGCTGTGGCTGAACAGCCTGTTTTCCAAGGTTTACATATCCAAAACCATAGGTGAAGGCCCTGCCGGCGTGTTCAGCATGGTAAACCTGCTGAGCAATGTGGTGGCACTTATACAGGCCGGTTTTGCCACCTTCTGGTCGGCGTTTATCTATGCCAACTACAAAACCGAACAGGAAAAGATAAAACATGTACACGACTATCTCACATTCCTGATAGTAGAATTTTTGTGCCTTATCATCGCCTTTGAAGACATTATCTTCTTCATACTGGGCCGGCAGTACAAAAGCGGCATACTGGTGTTTCCGATAATGCTGCTGGTGCCGGTGTTCTCCATAATATCCGAAACCACCGTATACGGCATATCCATTGCCAAAAAGCCGATTTATGACACCATAGGCATAGGCCTGTCGGTGGTCTGCAATATAATTTTCTGTATGATTATGGCTCCAATATGGGGCATATGGGGCGTGTGCATAGCCCTGGCCGGCGCCAATGTGGTGATGTTTTTGTTCCGCACAATCATCGCCCAGCGTTTTTATCAAAGTATTCTCAGCCCTTGGCGCACTGCCGGCGTGCTGGCACTGATGTTTGTGATAGTGGCCGGCGGCTGTGTGTTCAGCGGCAACTTTCTGGCAAAATTTATTATATGCATTGCCGGTATGGCAGCCTATGTGGTGATATACCGCCGACAGCTGCTCAGCGCAGTTGAATTGGTAAAAGAACTGCTGGCCTCTTTCAAAGCAAAGCAGGCACAGTAAGCCTTTGTAAATATACATACTGTCATCATGCAAAAATATTCAAATTTTCTATTGACATTATAAATTTTAAGTTGTATAGTATGAATATGCATTAAATAACAAATATCAGGGGTATATATCATGAAAAAAATAATTTCACTTGTTCTGGCTTTTGCCATGGCAATATCACTGAGCGCCTGCTCGAATAATGACGGCGGCGATACACAGACAGAAAAACTGACACTGGCCACCAGCGCAGACTTCCCGCCTTACGAATATGTGGCTGACGACGGCTCATACGCCGGTATCGATGTAGAGATCGCCGGTAAAATTGCCGAAAAAATAGGCATGGAACTGGAAGTTGTAAACATGGACTTCAACTCTATTGTTGCTTCCGTTTCCACAGGCAAATATGACATGGGCATGGCCGGCCTGACAGTTACAGAAGACCGCCTGGAATCAGTTGACTTTTCCAACTCTTATGCCAACGGTGTTCAGGCTATTATAGTAAAAGAAGGCAGCGAAATAGAATCAGTTGACGATCTGTACGCAGAGGGTGCTTCCTACACAGTAGGCGCACAGATTTCCACCACAGGTGCGATCTACTTTGCAACCGACATCGAAGACGGTCTGACAACCTGCACATTGCAGGAGTTCAACACCGGTGCTGACGCTGTCAACGCTCTTTCCAGCGGTAAAATTGACTGCGTTATCATCGACAACGAGCCGGCAAAAAGCTTTGTTGCCGCCAACGAAGGTCTGAAAATTCTGGAAACAGAATACACCAACGAAGACTATGCTATCTGTGTTGCAAAGGGCAATACAGAACTGCTGGACAAAATCAATGCAGCTTTGCAGGAACTTATAGACGACGGCACTGTACAGTCAATAATAGACAAGTACATTTCCGCCGACGCACAGTAAAACAAAAATAATAAACAGAGGGCAGACTTTCAGCCTGCCCTCATTATCTGTCTTTGGAGGATTTATGAGCGCTTGGCTTGAAGATTTCAAAAGCGAATTTTATCTTAACTTTATAAAGGGCGACAAATGGCTGTGGCTGGTTGACGGTCTGAAAGCCACACTGAAAATCGCCTTTTTTGCTGTTATACTGGTTATTGTTATCGGCGTTTTTGTGGCTGTTATCAGTTCGTCCTGGGACCAGAACGGCAAAAAGCTGCACGGCGGCGCAAGGTTTATAATGCGCATACTGAACTTTGTCGCCAAAACATACCTTACCGTTATCCGCGGCACTCCGGTGGTGGTACAGCTGATGATAATGTACTATG
>CASFSP010000034.1 GCA_949297385.1 uncultured Oscillospiraceae bacterium | reverse complement strand
TGGCAGGCCAACTGCTGGTTGCCCTGCTGATTATTACCCTGTTCATATACAAACAAACTGATAAGCAAATCTCTGATCAATGACATAAGTTTTCTCCTTTTCTTAAAATTTCCTAACCATGGTTTATGTTTTTATTATATTCTCTGCAAAAATTTTTGCAATAGGCGTGCAAGGTTCGAGCTTTAAGGCTTTCAAAAATCTGCACAAACAGGAAAAAAATATTTTTTTGAATTTGGGCAGGTTATATAAACCAGTATTTTGAGCATAAAGACTTTGCCGGCAGTCGTCCTGGTAAAATGACAAATTCATATAATAGTTCTTTGTCTTGTTTGTATGCTTTGCCAAACATTTAAATTAATATTAATCGAAGTGTGCGCGATGCAAATACAATTTATATAAAAAGTTAAAACTTTTTTATATAGGCGATAAAGGTCTAAAATAATATATCATTTTAACTATGTTTTAATCCGGCTCTAAAAGCGTCTATGAACACAGAACAAAATAAAAAAGCAGCCGCAGCCGCTTTTTATTTATTTCATAAGGCCTATTGCCTGATTTATAACTGATATCTGAGCGCAGGAAACATCTCCGCCGAATTCACCGTCCAAAGTCCAGGAAGTGGGGCTGGCAAATTCCATTTTAACGCTTCGGCTTTTGAAGTAGTCTATATAGGGACTGTCAAAATTCTGCATAAGTATTGACGCTATTATATTCTGCACTTCCAGCACATTTTTTGGCGCCTTTATCAATAATACCTCAAAAAGCCCGTCGTTCATGGATATGTCCCGGCTGTTGCCCAGGCTTACACCGCCTATGCTGGTAGAATTGGATACCGAGCCGTAAACATAATCACCTCTGTAAACCTTTTCTTCGCTGGTCACGGTGACGTTGTAGAACTGGCCGATGGGCAGGTGTCTGAGACCTTCTATGATATAGGCGGCATGTCCCAGATAGTTTTTGGAATTCTGGGGCGTGGAATATGACACCTGCGTAAAAGCTCCGAAAGCTGCGATGTAATTGAAATATTGGTCATTGAATTTGCCGATATCATAGTAAAAAGGAGTCCCGTGAACCAAAGCCTGACAGCTTTTTACAATGTCTGCGCTGATTCCCATGGATGCGGCAAAATCGTTGGTAGAGCCGGAAGGAATGTACGTCAGAAGCGGACGGTTTTCCATTCTCATCAATCCGTTGATGGTGTGGTTAAGTGAGCCGTCACCTCCGCAGCATACCACATATTCGCACTTGCCGTCTTCTGCGGCCAAAATCTCTTCTGCGCCGAAGCTGCTAAGAATAGGGTATACGGTCACACGGCAGTCGCGGGCGCACAGGCCGTTGACAACTTTTGGCAGCATAGCATTGGCGCCGTTTTTGCCTGATTTGGGGTTATACATAACCAAAACTTCTTTTCTCATGATGCCTCCGGTATATTTCAGATGTTATTGTAGAAATAATAACATTTAATTGTGAAAAATTTTTATACACAATATATTATATTATAAAGTTATTTAATTTCAACATGGGTATTCAAGATTGAAACAGTAAATCGCAGGTTTTTTGTACAAAACAGAGAAATCTATATATTGCTGTATATTTTATTGCCAAACACAAGATATGGTGTTACAATATACAAGACATTCTTTCAAAATAAAAATAACAAGAAGAGGATTCCTGATGAATAATATAACAGTCATAAAAAGAGACGGCAGGCATGCCGAATTCGACCGGACAAAAATAGAACAGGCTATTCTGAAAGCCATGAAATACGGCAGCGGAATAGTCAACGAAAAGCTGGCAAAGGATATCAGCCTAGGTTTTGAAAGCGAAAAAACAGTTGTTTCAATAAAAGAGATTGAAGATTATGTGTACAAAGCACTGACAGACAGCGGCGACATGCTGACAGCCAAATGCTATGAAGCATACAGGGCAGTAAGGGAATATCAGCGTCAGCGCAATACAATAGACAACAAGGTTCTGGGAGTTGTAAACGGAGAGGACAAAGATATTCTTTCATCCAACTCCAACAAAAATTCCGCCCTTATCTCCACCATGAGAGACCTGGTGGCAGAGGAAGTTTCCAAAGACATAGCCCTTAGAATGATGCTGCCGCCCCACCTGGCACAAGCTCACAGGGACGGACTTATTTACATACACGACCTGGGCCACTACCTCAACCCGTCATTTAACTGTTGCCTGGTAAATCTGCGGGATATGCTGGAAAACGGCACTGTTATCAACGGTAAGCTGGTGGAAAAGGCACATACATTCAAGACTGCCTGCACAATAGCCACACAGATTATCGCACAGGTGGCTTCCGGCCAGTTTGGCGGACAGACAATTACTTTGGGACATCTGGCTCCGTTTGTCAGAATTTCTAAAGAAAAATTCATCCGCGACACAAGAAGAGAATGGGACAGAATGGGCTTTACCTATACCGAAGAACAGCTGATGGACGCTGTCCAGGTCAAGCTGGCGGAAGAGGTAAGAGGCGGTATACAGACATTCCAGTACCAGATAAACACTTTGCAGACCTCCAACGGTCAGGCGCCTTTCCTGTCAGTGTTTATGTATATCAGCGAATATCCGGAGTATGAAGAAGAAACGGTTATGCTGATAAAAGAAATGCTGGAACAGCGTATCCAGGGCATGAAAAACGAGGTCGGTGCCTGGATAACACCCGCTTTCCCGAAACTGCTGTATGTAACCGATGAAAACAACATACACGAAGACAGTAAATATTACTGGCTGACAAAGCTGGCAGCTGTATGTGTTTCCAAGCGTATGATGCCCGACTTTATCAGTGCAAAACACATGAGACAGAACTATGAGGGTAATGTATTTGGTTGCATGGGCTGCCGCGCATGGCTGTCCCCCTATAAAGGACCTATAAACAACAAAGAGGGCGAGTACAAATGGTACGGCCGTTTCAATATGGGCCTGACTTCGCTCAATCTGGCTGATGTGGGTCTGTCTGCCCAGGGCGATACAAAGAAATTCTGGAACATACTGGAAGACAGGCTGGAACTGTGCAAAGAAAGCCTTATGCTGCGTTATGACAAACTGAAAAATGTCACCAGTGATGTTTCTCCGATACACTGGCAGTACGGCGCCATTGCCCGTCTCGGCAAACACGAGCCTATCTATCCGCTGCTGCAGGACGGCTATGCCACAATAACACTGGGATATATTGGACTGTACGAATGTGTAAAAGCCCTTACAGGCAAAAGCCATACCACCCCGGAAGGCGAAAAGCTGGCTCTGGAAATCATGACACATCTGAAAAACAAAATTCTGCTGTGGAAAAAACAGACCGGCCTGGGATTTGCGCTGTACGGTACACCCAGCGAAAGCCTGACAGAATATTTCGCCCACACATTGCAGAAACGCTTTGGTGTTGTGGAAGGCATAACAGACAGAAATTATCTGACAAACTCCTATCATGTGTTTGTACAGGAAGAGATAAACGCTTTTGACAAGCTGAAATTTGAAGCTCAGTTCCACCCGATTTCTTCCGGCGGCGCAATCAGCTATGTGGAACTGCCCAACCTGGCCAACAATCCGGAAGTTATTGAAACGCTGATTAAGTATATGTATGAAAATGTTCAGTACGCCGAGATGAACACCAAGCTGGACTATTGCATGGAGTGCGGCTATGAAGGGGAGATACTGTGCGATGACAATCTGCAATGGTACTGCCCCAACTGCGGCAACCGTGACAAAGACAGGATGAATGTGGTAAGAAGAACCTGCGGCTATCTGGGAGAAAACTTCTGGAACGAAGGCAGAACACAGGAAATAAAAGAAAGAGTACTTCACCTGTAAAAATTAAAACCCCTTTGAGCACAAAGGGGTTTTTGTTTGACAAAAAACAGTGTTTTATAGTATTTTATTTAAGTATAACAATATTTTGTCGGAGTTTTCGAATGCTAAAAAAGATTGGTCTTGTATTTCGGTCTACATGTATACTTATATTTATTTCATTTTCTCTGTATATAAAATGAAAACCAAATCATCATTCTACGCCAAAGATTTCAACAATTCACTGGCCGTACTGCCTGTGATCACAGCCGGAATAGTACTGTCCATGCAGTCCAGCATAGTAATTTCCTTGGGTATGGTTGGTGCTCTGTCTATTGTAAGGTTCAGAAACGCAGTGAAAAGCAGCCTTGACCTGACATTTTTATTCTGGTCAATAAGCACTGGTATAATAGCCGGTGCCGGGTTGTATGAAATTGTTATCATACTTTCACTTATAGTCACCTTGCTGTTACTTTGCCTGGACTTTTTACCTGTGGGAAAAGCCCCATATACAGTTGTCATAAATGGTGAGGATATCGATGTTAAATCTCAGCTTGAACCGGTTCTCAAAAAGTCTGTTTCAAGCTATAAGATAAGATCAGTAAGTAAAAGCAAAACTCGGACAGATATAGTTGTACAGGTAAGAAGCAAGAGCGTCGACAATCTTGCAAAAGAATTGTCCGCCCTTGATTTTGTGCAGAACTACAATGTTTTGTCACATGACGGAGATATGCGGTTTTAGCTTTTACATATAAAAAAGAGGTGTTTTTGTGCCTAAATTAATTTCCATAATAGTGCCCTGCTACAACGAGCAGGAGGTTCTGCCGATTTTTTATAAAGAGATAACAAGAGTTGCGGCAGATATGGCCGGCTATGATTTTGAATTCATATTTGTGGACGACGGTTCAAAGGATGAGACACTGAGCGAATGCAAAAAGCTGGCTGAAAGTGACGAAAGGGTAAAATATGTATCATTTTCCCGCAATTTCGGCAAGGAGGCGGCAATGTATGCCGGGCTGGAAAAGTCATGCGGCGATATGGTTGCCATAATGGATGCGGATTTGCAGGATCCGCCCGCTTTGCTTGCACAGATGGTATACGCAATAGAAAATGAAGGCTATGACAGTGTGGCAACCCGCCGTGTAACCCGCAAAGGCGAGCCTGTCATAAGAAGTTTTTTTGCAAGGCTGTTTTATAAACTGATAAATAAAATTTCCAAAACCGAAATTGTTGACGGCGCCAGGGACTATCGCCTGATGAGCAGGCAGTTTGTAAATTCATTGCTGGAACTGTCAGAGAGAAACCGTTTTTCCAAAGGTTTGTTCGGCTGGGTCGGCTATAAAACCAAATGGCTGGAATATGAAAATGTGGAAAGAGCGGCGGGACAGACAAAATGGTCTTTCTGGAAACTGTTTTTGTACAGTCTGGAAGGAATAATGGCATTTTCCACAGCGCCGCTGGCTATAAGTGCCATAGTGGGATTTGTTATGTGCGCTGTTGCCGCTGTGGCCATAATATTTATTGTGTTCAGGACGCTTATGTTCGGCGACCCTGTTTCCGGCTGGCCCAGCCTGGTGTGCATAATATTGTTTATAGGCGGCATTCAGCTGTTCTGCCTGGGCATAGTGGGCGAATATCTGGCGAAAACTTACACAGAGATAAAAAACAGACCTATTTATATATGCCGCGAAACCAATATAGATAAGGAGAAAACCAAATGAAATATGCACAGATGAGACAGTTTGATGTGGCAAACGGAGTGGGCATACGCTCCAGCCTGTTTGTCAGCGGCTGTCATTTTCACTGCAAAAACTGCTTCAATCGGGAATACTGGCCCTTTGAATACGGGCAGGACTACACCGACGAGCAGATGCAGAAATTTATATATATGGGCAAAAATGAAAATGTCACAGGATATTCCATCCTAGGCGGCGAGCCGATGGATCAGCTGATGGATGATATGATGCTGAAAACTGTGAGAGAGATAAAACGGCAGACCGGCAAAAGCATATGGATGTGGACAGGCTTTACCTTTGAAACACTTAACGAAAAGCAAAAGGAAATTTTGCAGTATGTGGATGTTCTGGTAGACGGACAGTTTGTGGACGAAAAGAAAAACCTGACTTTGCTGTTCCGCGGCAGCGAGAACCAGCGCATACTGGATGCACAGAAAAGCCTGGCCGCAGGCAAAGCAATACCCTGGGAGAGATAAAATGAAAATCAAAATAAAATATCTGGACGATTCCATTGAAAAAATATCTGCCATATCAAAAGGTGACTGGATAGACCTGCGCGCGGC
>CASFSP010000033.1 GCA_949297385.1 uncultured Oscillospiraceae bacterium | reverse complement strand
GCTCTGGGGGTACTGGTTTGGAACCATAAACGCATCTGTGAGAGGATAGCATTTTCAATACATTTGGAAGCATAGGTGGAAAATCTGGTGTTTTTTTCATAGCTGAAACTTTGCACCGCCTTTATCAGGCCTATTGTTCCTATGCTGATAAGGTCGTCATTATCCCGCGGGTTCCGGTAGTATTTTTTTGCCACATGGGCCACCAGCCTGAGGTTGTGTTTTATCAGCTTTTCCCTGGCGGAATTATCCCCCCGGTGATATTTTTCAAATTCTTCCCTTTCCTCTTTTGCCGTAAGCGGTTTTGGCATGGTGCGGCTTTCCATGTGCAATGACAACAGCAGCATCTTGGCCAAAATCAGGCTCAGTAATGATGAAAACATATTGCCCTCCTGAAAATTTGATACTTAATCTTATTTAAAAGGAATGCAAAAAATGACAGCCGGACAAACATCATTTACAGGATAATTATTTATCATAAAATACTCGCAACAGACAAAAACCCTTTTAAACTAACATTAAAGACTCTGGCAGGCTGATTATACAGCAGATATTATAGCAAAAAGCCATCGGAAAATCCGATGGCTCTTTTATCTTGTATTAAATATCCGGTGTTTGCGCAAAATTATAATAATATTTTTACAGGAGTATATATTTTCACCTCATTCAGGCTGACTTTGCAGCTGTATGCGCGTATGTCCACTCCCCGTTTTTCAGCTTGCCGCAAAGCATCGGCAAACTCCGGCTGTGTGCGCCTGTTGGGAGAAAAAGCTGTGACATTTTCCATCTGTATCACAAAAAACAGGCATGCTCCGTGTCCGTTTTGCACGGCGTCAATAAGACCATGTATATGTTTCAATCCGCGCAGCGTGGGCGCGTCGGGAAACAGCGCCAGGCCGTTTTCTTCCAGCGTTACACCTTTTACTTCAGTATAAACTGTCCTGTCGCCGTCCTTTATCATCCAGTCAAAACGGCTGTCTTTATAAAACACCTCTCGTTTCAGCTGTGCGCCGGGCCATATCTTCTGCGCCCATTCTCCGAAAAGTATGTTGGGGGCCTGAGAATCTATGTTTACCACCTGTTCTCCCTTTTTTACCGCAATCAGGTCATAGGCTGTCTTTCGGGCAGTGCTTTCGCAATGCTGCAAAAACACCTGTGTTCCCGGTATCAGCAGTTCTTTGCAGCGCCCGGTATTTTTCACATGGGCAATCCGGTTTTGACCTTCAATTTCCACATTGGCTATAAATCTGTTGGGGCGCGAAATAAAACGCGCCGGTATTATATTACTGTACTTCATTTTTACTTGCTATAAATTCTATAACTGACTGAACTGTTCCATAGGCGGCCTTGTATATATCCTCGTCGGAATAAGTCTCATAATATTCCTGCGGATTTATTATAAAGGAATATTCCATCAGCACGCTGGGGGCAATATCTGTCCTGGTGACATAATAATATCCATTTTGTGCTCCACGGTTATTTCTTCCTGTTGCCGCCGAAATATTTTCGCACATAAGGTCCGCCAGCTCCCTGCTTTGGGAGGTGAAATAATAACACTCGCTACCCTTGGCATTGTTGGAGTTGTAGGAATAATCCATGCTGTTGTGGTGAACAGAAATAAATATGTCCGGCTTTAATTCCCTGATCATATTTCTTCTTTCATCCAAAGTAAGGAATGTGTCGTCTTCCCTTGTCAGTATTACATTTGCACCATAGCTTTGCAAAAGCGCAGCGGTTGCTTTGGCTACAGAAAGATTGAGCGTTTTTTCCAGCGGACCGTTGGTGGAAGCCACACCCAGCGCACCGCTGTCATAATCCCCGTGCCCGGCGTCCAGCATAACCGTAACCCCAGCCAAAGGCGCTGTTGAATTATCCAGGTGTGGTGTGTGTTTAAGGTAAATTTGCACACTGCCGTCAACAGATTTCACATCGTAACCCCACAGCATATTGTCTTTGTTAAGCTGCAATGTTATGTATGCTCCGTCTTCTTTGTTTTCTATCGTGCACCCGGTGAAAAATCCCGACCGGGGAATGTCAGTTATCTCTGCGCTGGTATCCAAAAACTGCAATACCAGCCGGCTGTCGGTAAAGCTGCTGATGACCGCCGGCATATTGTTTACGGTAAATGTGATAAGTTCATCGCCGTTTTCATAACTTTCGGATACTGCCGCAGATATGACCGGTTTATTGAAATCAGTCAGATTTTCAGCGCCTGCTTCTTCCATTTCGTCCTCTGTCGGTGAGTAATCTGATGTGGCTTCATCTGTTATTTCCACCTTACTTGAAAGAACAAATGCGCCGTTTGACAGCTTGTATGCATAAGTTTTTTTGCCGCTGCGCACTGTCTCCACACTGTCCGTGACCACCAGTTTTGTTCCCGCTGCCAGCCCGGCGATTATTGCCGAGTCATCATCTTCATCAGACAGCATACTGGTCAGCTCACCGGTTGTTTTTACCACGCGTCCGGCAGACAACTGAACACTGTCGTCCCACGGAATTTTGGATCCGGATGATGTGGAATACTTTTTGCGTGTGACTGTTACCGTGCTGCTTTCGGATCCGGAAGAAACCGTAAACTCGTTATCTCCGACTTCCAATTCCATATACACGCCGAATGTTCCGTCCGGCTGTGCAGGATAAACAGTGCCGTTTATATCAACAGACATATTTCTGGCGCCCGTACCTGTAATGTAAACACCGGAATAATAGGTTGTGATGTCTTCTGTGGGATAAGTCAGGGTAAAATCATCAGAAACCGAAAGGTTGAACAATGGCAGGTTTTCGTTTTTATTGAACGCTAGGTTAAGCATTACAGACTGACTCTGCCGGCCGTTATAGGACGCCAGCACTGCTCCGTCAATGCTGTAAAAATTATTCAGTATAAAAACATCACTGTTCAGCGTTGGCGATGAGTAATGTAAAAGCAGTTTGGAGTCAGAAGTATTTTCTTCTTTCAAAGTTTTATAATCGTCGACGGATATGTTTTCACAGATTACCGTATCAAAAATACTGCTTGAAAGCCCCCGCTGTGCCTGCTGCCTGTCATCTGTCAGCAAAACCAGATCCGCGCTGGATACAACCTCTTTTGCCCTGGCAGCAAAATTTTCCTCCCGGGGACAGTTTTCGATAACAACGCCTGATATTTTATAATTCTTATACAACTGTTGCAGAGCTGACAAAGCTTTTTCTCCGTCCAGTCCCCGGCAATCCAGCTGTAAATATAACTGAATTTTTCTTTTGTTCAAAGCAGATTTAACCTGCCGCAGGACATCCTCATCCCGCAGATATCCCCGGTTGGAGTATACATAATCAAATCCATCCAAAGGTATAACCGAACTGTTCCCATCATTTATCTTTACAATAGCTGTATTGATACCATTGCTTTGCAGATAATCCGCCGCTTCTTCTGCTGCGGATTTAAACTCATCTTCGGTCATATCAGCCGAAAATAAATCTTTTGCACCTATATCCGCCGCCAGTATCTGACCTTCTGTTACTTTATACCGCCTGTCCATAGTCAGGACAAAAAACGCGGCCACAGCCATCAGTATAAGTACAAACATACTTCCGGCAAAAGCTTTTATCTTTTTCTTATTCACAATATTACCTCACGACTTTTTATAAATATATATTACCATAAAAGCCCGGACTTGCAGTAAAGTTAAGCAAAAAATAACAGACAGTTCATAAAATATTAAGCTTTTGAATTTTTGTATATCTGTATATTAACTTTCCTGTTTATAAAATCCAGATTGAATATTTGATCGTCACCTTTCTCGTATAACCAATCTATCGCCTTTTCCGGAATTACTTTTATTACCACTTCACTGTCCACCTTGGAATACATTTCGTAGCTTTCCGGATGATATTTTTTCATCAGCATGGCAAACTTTTCATTTTGTCTTTCCAGTGGGTGACCACAAAGGCTGGCTCTGCCCTCTATCTGTGTTGCATTTTTGCACAAAGCTACTTTCGGATTATTCTCTATTTGGCCGTATTTAGGGAATTTTTTGTCTGTCTGCATCCATATAGCACCATCAAATACCAGGCATGTCATCATGCTGGCCATGGGATGGTCTTCAAAACTGGTTGCCAGAACCATATAGCAGCTTTCACCAAGCCTGTCAAAAAATTCCTTTTCATAATTTTCAAAATTCAAACTTCTCACCTCTTAAATTAAATTTTAACATTACACTGCCTTTATGTAAATACTGTTGAAGATACAAAAATATAATGCTAAAATACAAATGGAATATTCTTTGAAAATATGGCAGGCAGAATTTACAGTTTAACAGTCTGCTGCCAAAGAAAGGAAATTTATGATTTTTCTCACATCCAACGGGCTTTCTTCCCCGTCTTTAAAGGAAAAATTCCGCCGTCAGCTGAACGGCGATATAAAAAAATGTGCGATAATCCCCACAGCCATGGAAAAGGACAAACAGGCCAGCTTGTGGCTGGATGAAACAAAGCGGGAACTGAATGAATTCGGCCTGGAATGCGATATATTTTATATAGGCCGGGACCAAAACGAAAAACTGTATGAATATGATGTAATATATATGTGCGGTGGAAATGTGTTTTATCTTATGCAGAAGATAAACGAGTCCGGCATTGCACCGATAATTTCAAAATGCGTGCAGGAAAAAATAATAGTGGGCGTGTCTGCCGGAAGCCTGATAATGCAGAAAGACCTGGTGCTGATAAAAGACCTTATCCCCCGCATGAACAAGCATGTAAAGCTGAAAGACCTGTCAGCGCTTGACCTTACCGGCGGAATAGAACATCTCCCCCATAAAACGAGATACATAAATACCATTGACGCCTTTGAAAAAAGAGTAAAAACCTATGAAAAGAAAACCGGACAAAAAGTAATCTGTCTGGAAGACGGTCAGGGTATTTTAATAAACAAAAAAGAAAATGAATATATATTATAAAAGCGGGCTTACGCCCGCTTTTATTTATTATATTTTCTCTTTAAATAATCTGTGTAACTTCCGGTGTCTTTACCGAAAAGTTTCATAAATCTTCTGTAAACAACGCTGTATGCTATATCTTTTATAACAAACGCCGCACCGGCTGAATAAAGCTGCTTTTTTATAACCTTCGGCCTGCCTGTACGAGGTTCTTCATCCTGCGGCTGAAAAAAGCCTCTATGAGAAAAATCAACGGAAATATTTTCCTTTTCAAACAGCGGTACAACATCATCACGGCACCACTTTCCCCTTACCACACCCCAGGTAAGACCGGCCTTTTTACCATAGTCTATCGGGCTTTCCCGGTCCGGGGCAAGATAGTAAAACTTCCTGTCGGAAAAGTAAGTGCGAAGATTTCCGTACACTTCCCAATCCCATGGGCTTTCTTTGTCTTTCCACAGGTCGTCCAGGTCAGTTTTTCTCCACAGGGCAGCCTGCATATTCAGTTTATAGTCGCACACCGCAGGTAAAGTCACATATCCGCTGTATTTTTCACTTACAGCTCCGGTTCTTTTTTCAAAATTAAAACAAGCTATCCGGCTGTCAGAATCCATATATTCAATTGTGCGGTACAGCCGATCTGTATTTACCTCTTTTCTTATAAAAAAATCATCCAAAAGCAATAACACATACGGTGTACGAACATTCCTCAGTGCGTTTTTCAGGCGCTTCCCGTAAAATCTCTCGTTGCTGTTTACACATCTTATATCCAAGCCGTCAAAGCTGAATTTTTCAGATTCTGTATTCAGCACTATTTCCGGCAAAGGCCCCTGCCAATATTTTTTCAGAAGAATAAAAAATGGCTGCCACAAATCTTTGTAGGCATCACATGAATTTACCAGGATAGTCAGTTTTTCATTACTGTTTTTCATTTTTTAAATATTGTTCTCTTTCTGCTTCTCTTTTTTCCAGATATGACCCTATCCTCTTCCTGTCAATCATTTCGCGGATTTTTACTTTCAGGGGCATTTTTACCCCTCTCATTTTCCAGATATCTTCCTTGAAAACAGCCTGTTTCCATATCAGTCTTATCCTCTGTATATAACCGGGCAGGTCGTACAAATCCGGGTACGCATAATCCGGGCCCCACACTGTCACATCATCTCGGCCGATTATATACCTGTTCAGATGGCTTTCATCATGGTAAATGGCGATAATCCCGTTTTTCTCATCCTCATCCACACGCCTTTTCAGTTCCTGATACATTTTTATATAATCCTCGGACTTGCCGCCGTTTGCAGCTCCGAAAACATAGATTTCACCTTCTCCGTCATTTATGCACGCCAGACTTTTGGGATTTCTTTCATAGGTAAATTCCTTCGGATCTGTAAGGTAATATCCGGGATGCTTTACAACTATCAGTCCTTTTGACGGAAGTATATCTTCATGTATAGGCATCATAAACTGAATGTTTGCATTGAAAAAGAACAGGTAATCATAATTTTTCAATGTGTCTGTTATGCTGTCAAACATGTGAAACCTTTTCAGAGTATTGTCCGGCCACCCCAGATTTTTCTGATAGATTTTTGTTATGTTGTCATGTGAAAAATAATCTTTCTCGCTGTCCGTAAAAACGAAATAGTGTTTTTCACTGTCCGGCATAAAAAACTTTTCCCGGCTGGAATAAAATGTAGGGAAAAACACATCATAAGCGCCTGTGCATATATAAAGCATACCTATTTTAAGCTTGTCCATTATCAGTACCTCTTTTCAAAAAATTTTTCAGAATACCAAAGGCCATTTTAAGATTTTCATTTTTTCTGTACAATATAAGCCACAGCACATTTGGCAGCAGAGCAGTAACTGCCGTACAGACAAAAAACGAAGCAAATCCCAGACCCAATACGCGCAAAATCGAATTTACCGCAAATGAAGTAACAGCATACCCTGCCATTGCGGACAAAACCTGCAATGCCATTATTTTAAAATACCACATTGAGGACATATTGTAAACGCTGCCGAACAATACAACCGGTCTGGCCATAAGAACAACCAAAGTGGAACATACAGTCCCTAAAAATACGCCGGTTATGCCCAAAATCTGCACAAATACAAGGGATGTCACCAGGTTGACTATTGCCGACAGTACAGTAAACAGCTTGTCATTTTCAAAAGCCCCGCTGGCTTCTCTCAGCACAGATACCGGGTCGCGCAGGCCTGCAAGATAAAAATTGAAGAACAGCACAAAAACAGTTGTCCGAGGCATTACCCTCTCCCGCCCATACAACAGACTTACAAAAGGAGTAGACAAAACCGCCAGCGCCACAAAGCAGAATGAATACAGCCAGTTGTTTATAAAATCGTACAAACGGAAAGTCTTCAGCTGTACATTCTTATCTTCGCTTGCCACCAGATCTCCCATACCAGGCAGTATCGCAGAATAAATCTGCATGGTAAATCCGCTGATTGTGTTTTTCAGCATAAGGTAGTTGGAAGTTATACCCCACCAGGCAAGGCCTATGACATAAGATACTATTATACTGTCTGTCTGACTTATGGATAAATTGGCTATTTTATGTACAGCCAAAGCTTTTACCTTGCGCACAATATCCTTTTGTTGCCGATTGCTGACAGAACTCACATTTTTCAGGCGCGTTTCCGGGTATCTGGATGCTATATATATATTTACTGCTATTTTTCTCCCTACAATCAGCGCACTGTTGACCAACAGGTACAACAGAAAATTCTTTGTGGTAATAACTGCTGCCAACTGCAAAAGCGTGGTGGAAACCTGAAAAAAAGTGTCAAATGCAATTATTTTTCTTGCCTGCTGGCGTGCGCTGATATATGCCTCTCTGTATGCGCCGAAATAACCTATAATATTATTGAATACAAAAATAAAATAATATATCCTTAAATCTGCAAAGGGTATATCTGTTTTTATATATTTAAGAAAAGGTATAAAACAAAAGCTGAGCAGAATTATTATCCCCATAATTCCGCTGTAAATTTTTCTATACAAATTCAACAGCGCTTTTATCTCGTCAAAGTTGTCCTGGGATATGGGTTTGTACAGTGAAACAGTTATCGCTGTTCCAAACCCCAGTTCGGTAAAAGAAATCAGCGCAAGAAAATCGGAGAACAAGCTGTTTACACCGATAAGCTCGTCCCCTAAAATTCTTACAAATATCGCCCTGGACGCAATGCCCAAAAACGACATAAGTACTGTATTGAAAATTGCCATTGCGGCATTGTATACGCTGTTTTTCAAGCGGCTGTTTTTTGTTTCAACCATTAAATTTTCCTTTGCAAAAGCCGTTTTAAAATCTTACTTTTATAAATAACAGCTTTTCGTAAAATTCTATTTACCTTTTGTGCCAGCTTTTTTTCTTATGTTCACCAAAAGCAACATAAGATCTGTAAGGTGAAAATACACCATGTACATACACAATCTCTCGGCAAAAGTTCTATAATTTTTTATATTTCTGCGCCAAATCTTTTTATCAGTCAGCGCAATAATATTCTTTATTTCTTTTTTCTTATCTTTTTTCGATAAGTCAGATACCGCACATTCAAAAATCAGAGATCCATACTGCCGGTTTTCTTCCTGTGAAAGATCGTCAGTATTATATCCGTAAAAGCCGGCAATAGATTTTATATTCTGAAAGAATTTTTTATTTGAATCCTTTTTATCAGGGCTGTAAGAGACACTTATCGATTTTTGATTAAATCTGTAAAAATATAGCGGCGGTGTATCCAGGATAACCACTTTCCTGCACAACGGCAGGACAGCGGCATTCATCAGAAAATCTTCTCCCATTGACACGCTCTCATCGCACAGGTGCACCGCTTTTTTTACTATACCGCTTTTATATAGCTTATTCCATCGGCTGTTGGACATGTTTATCTTTTTATAATTAAACACCTTTGGGAGAACATCTGATTTTATATATTCTTCTGACCAGATTTCCTGATTAAACCTGAAAAAGTAATCTTCGTCAGACATTTTTCTTACAAAATTGCATTGCACAAAATCCGCATCATATTCTGTAATAGCATCATACATTACGGACAAAAAATTTTTATCAACCCAGTCATCACTGTCTACAAAAGCAATATAACTGCCGGATGCATTGTTTATGCCGGTGTTTCTGGCATTGGGCAAGCCGCCGTTTTTCTGATGTATAACTTTTATACGGCTGTCCTTTTTCGCCCATTCGTCGCATATTTCTCCGCTGTTGTCTGTACTGCCATCATCAACCAGAATCAACTCAAAATCAGAAAATTTTAAAGCGAGTACAGATGATATAAATTCATCAAGATATTTATTTACATTATAAACAGGTGATATAACAGATATTTTTACACTCATAGTTCAAATCCGAATTTTTTTCTTATGTCAACCAAAATCAGCATAAAGCCGGTAAGATGCCACGACACCAGGCGCATACACAGCCTTTCGGCAAAGGTTTTGTATGTTTTTATATTACTGCGCCAGACTTTTTTGTCCATAAGCGCCATAATGTCTTTTATTTCTCGTTTTTTATCCTGTCTGTCCATGTCTGATAAAGCACACTCAAATATATAATACCCATATCGCCAGTTTTCCGACCGGTATATCCTATCGCTTTTATAGCCGAAATGGGCAGCTGTATCCGCAATATTTTTATAAAACTGCTTTTCTTTATATTTTCTTGCCTTATCGTATCCCGTACTTATAGATGCGGTATTATATCTGTATTTATATAATCCAGGGCTGTCCAGTATAACCACTTTATCAGACAAGGCAACAGCGGCGATATTCATAAGAAAATCCTCGCCCATAACCACTTTTTCATCACAATATTTAATAGCTTCTTTTACCAAAGCTGTCTTATACATTTTATTGCATCGGCTGTTTGACATATTTACAGGAATATAGTTTGCCAGCTGTGGCATAATCACTTTTTCTATATGCTGTCTGTCCCAGATTGCATCTTTATATTGTACAAAATCTTCTCGGCCGCTGTCAAACACTCTTGAATAGTTACACTGTGCTATATCGGCATTATTTTCTGTAATTCCGCTATAAAGAACCGACAAAAAATCTTTTTCCACCCAGTCGTCACTGTCTACAAATGCAATATACCTGCCGGTCGCATTGCTTATGCCGGTATTCCTGGCATTGGGCAAACCGCCGTTTTTCTGATGTATAACTTTTATGCGACTGTCCCTTTTTGCCCATTCATCGCAGATATTTCCGCTGTTGTCTGTACTGCCGTCATCTATAAGCAACACTTCAAAATCTGTAAATGTCTGTTTTACAAGGTGCCGTGCGCAATTGTCCAGATATCCCTGCACATTATACACAGGAACAACAACTGATATTTCTGCCATAATAACTCCTTTGATTTCAAACGGTTTCAGGGTAAATTGAACCGTATTTTTCCTTTAACAGTTTTTCATGTTCTGATATTTCTGCATCTGTAAATCTGCTTTTTATTTTTTGGTCATTTATATATACGCTGTACGGCGGGACGTTTTTTCTCACCAGCGCACCGGCTGCAACAATGCTTCCCCTGCCTATGGTCACACCTTTCAGTACAGTGACATTTGCACCCAGCCACACATCATCCTCAATAACAACCTCTTTATCATAGCCGTCACCTTTCATATCATTGGTGACATTACGCATATACTCTCCTATTATATCGGTCCTGTGATCACCTGAAACAACGCATACATTCGGTCCGAACATAACATATCTGCCTATTTTTATATCAGCCACACCTGCCAGAAAAACACAGTTCGGGCCGATGGCAGTGTTGTCGCCTATAAATATATGCTGTTTGTCATCGGCTGTGAGATTTTTGCCAAATATGACATTTTTGCCCACATATCCAAAGTT
>CASFSP010000032.1 GCA_949297385.1 uncultured Oscillospiraceae bacterium | reverse complement strand
TGCCGGGTGTTCCGTCCATGCCGGATTTGTTTTTCTGCCACAGCGCCAACGCAGAAGAGCTGGGGGCGGCAAATCTGCTGGACTGGAAGGATATGTTCACCGAAGAAGAGCTGAGCCGATATGTCCCGGAATTTTTGCGGGACGGCAAAGTCGGGGACAGCCTGGCGGTGTTCCCTGTTTCCAAATCCACCCATGTGCTGTATGTAGCCGGCACACAGTTTGAGCGTTTTTCAAAGGACACAGGGGTAACATACGAAGATCTGTCCACATGGGACGGATTATTTGCCGTAGCCGAAAAGTATCACGACTGGTCCGGCGGCAAACCTTTCTGCGCACTGGATTACCCCATAAGATGTGTCGAACTGAATGCGATTGCAAAAGGCGCAGAAAATTTTTACACCCGGGACGGCTGGTATGACTTTGAAAACCCTGTTTTCAAAGAATCCTGGATGGAGTTTGCCCGTGCAATTTCCAAAGGGCATATTTTGGTTTCAGACCTTTATTCCAACACAATGGTTATGACGGGAGAGGTGATTGCCGGCATCGGTTCCAGCGCCTCTATCCTGTATTACAACGATGTTATCACATATCCCGACAACACAACACAGCCGATGAATTTGCAGGTTTTGCCCTTTCCGAAAACAGCCGGCAAAGACCCGCTGGTGACGCTGGCCGGCGTCGGCCTGTGCGCCTGGAAAACCACAGAACAAAAAGCCGAGGCGGCGGCAGTTTTTGCCCGATACATAACAGAAGAGGGCCGCAACCTTGACTTTGTGGCTTCCACCGGATATATGCCTGTGAACAACGGTTCCTTTGAAAAAATCAAAGAATATAATTTTGAAAACCGGGCGTATAAAAATCTTTACGCTACCCTTGCAGAAATAAACGAAACATCAACTGCCCTAAAAGAGCCGTCTTTTGCCGGATATTACGAAAAAATATATGCTTTGTACGACGGACTTCGCGATATGCAGCCGCAGCTGGCCGAAAGATATGAACAGGGCGAAGATGCCGAGGCTTTGGCCGGGGAAACCTGGGAGCTGCTGCTCTCGATAGAGTAAGGCGGTGAGCAGATGAAGTTTTTAACCGGTTTTTCAGGCAAAAGACAGTCCATGAAGCGAAAACTGCTGGCATATATGTTTATCCTGGCAACCCTTGTACTGACATTACTGCTTTCGGGGCTGATGCTGCTGGGACAATTTACAGGTGTGAAGAAAAGAACTTTTGAAACATTGGATTTTCGGTCTGATGTTTTCAACAGACAGATAGAATCCCATTTTGAAAACCTGGCTGTTATCGGAATACAGCTGTCTGCCGATACGGCCGAAGCCATTGAAAATCACCTTTCCGAAAACCGCATGGTTTTTTCTGACATAAACAACTCAGAAAAAAATGTTGCCGCCGTTCAGGAAGCAACATTTGATATACTCAGGCAAAAACTGCTTGAAGCCAACTGTTCCGGCGCCTTTATAGTGCTGGAAGCCACAGTCAACACAGATGCGGAAGATGCCGCACAGTCCAAAACAGGCATTTATTTGCAGCGCAGTTCCCTGGATTATTCTGACAGCGGAATCCTGCTTTACCGCGGACTTCCGGCTTTGGGAAAGGCGCGCAATGTCATGCCCCACAGAAAATGGCAGCTGGAATTTAATTCCGATTTATTCCCCAACTACACCCGGCTGACCGAAGATGCAAAGCCGCCTCTTTCCGGCGCTTACCGAATGTCCGATATATTCACCATTCCGGGAACATCCGAAAGGGCCATGCTGATGACATTGCCGATAATCGGCAGTGACGGAGATGTATACGGGCTGTGCGGATTTGAAATCAGCGAAAGTTATTTCAAACACATATTCAGCCAGCCTTCAAAGCTGGAACACGCTGTATTTACTATCAACAAAGGCAGCGAAGGCATTATAGACAGTGCGGACAGTTTCAGCTGCGGCACAACAGACGGATATTATCTGCCGCCGGACGGAGAGTACACCTCGTCACCTTTCGACAGCGGCCTGACTTTATTCCGTGGTAAAGGCTCATCATTTATAGGTGTAACCAGCCATGTGAACCTGTGCAAAAACAGCCAAGGCTTTTTCTCCACCGCCCTTATCCCCAAACGGGACTATGACCGGTGGCTTTTGGAGGATATAATAAGAATCGTACTGCTTGTTCTGCTTATGGTTACGGCGACGATAGGGTTCAGTTATTTCTTTACACGCAGGTATCTGACGCCCATCAAAAAAAGCCTGGAACAGCTTAAACAAAAAGAATACGACAACTATTCCGGTATTTCGGAAATAGACGACCTGTCCGCCTTTCTTGCAGAGCAGGACCGCATCAACGAGGCGGCATTTGACGCCATGCGCAAAGAAAATGCTGATATGCAGACCTCACTGGAACAAATTCAGACTGTGCACAATGAAACCGTACAGCAGGTGGAAAGGCTGGCATATTCCAGAAAGGACGAAGTTGACCCCTATGATTATGAAAATTTCAAAATCGGACTGCAAACCCTGACGGAAAGGGAAAAAGAAATTTTGAACCTGTATATTGACGGGAAAAATGTTAAGGAAATTTTGGCAATTACCGGGTTGAAGGAGTCTACCATCCGTTTTCACAACCGAAATATTTATAACAAACTGAATGTACATTCCCTCAAACAGCTTCTGCGATACTTTGCGATACTGAAACAGGAGTACAACGAAGGGGAAAAATCAAACAGTTTTATCTAACAGATTAAACCGGATTATCCCGGCAGGATATTTTAAATTAGGAAAGCCTTTTACAGCATTTTGAAAAAATAAAAACGGAGGTATATTCATAAACTCCGGCATTAAGTCACCGCATTTCTGCGGTGGCTTTTTGTGTGCAAAACTTACCGGACATACGGTATAAATTTTGCTGTAAAGCTATGCGTCCGCCAAATTTAAAAATATATTAACAGTCTTGTATGCTTTGAAAAAAGAAAGACCTTTTACGCCGCTGACATCAATCCCCCCGGAAAACCGGCCGATAAAGCAAAACCGCTTGCTTTTATAGAAAAGCAGGCGGTTGAAATAACCATCTGTATCGCCGGATTGACCGATTGTCGCCGATCTGTTGAAAGGGATATTATTTTTATTTATAATAAAGCCATACATAGGAGGTTGTGAAATGAAAATAGAGATTAAAATTGATAACTCCTGTAAAGAACCTAAGCTGATTATACTGACAGACAAAGTAACCAAGGAAGTCAACTCCGTTATAAAAAAACTGTCGGAAGATGTGCCGCAGGTAATAACCGGTATAAAAGACGAGAAAATCGAGGTGCTGGAGCAGGATGATTTAATCAGAATTTACGCAAGCTCCGGAAAAGTATTCGCAGTCACCGATAACGGTGAATACACCCTGCGCATCAGGCTGTATGAAATAGAAGAGCGATTGAATCCACATCAGTTTGTCAGAATTTCCAACTCCGAAATTATAAACCTGAAAAAGGTTGATAATTTTGACCTGAGTTTTACCGGAACGATTTGTGTCAACCTGTCCAACAGGACAACAACATACGCATCAAGACGATATGTTGCAAAGATCAAAAAAATATTAGGTGTATGAGGTGATTTAATGAAAAAGAAAATACTCGGCCGCGCTTTGATCGGTTTTCCTGTGGGAATTTCCATCGAAAATCTGATTATGATTTTTATATCTGCCGTATGGGCAAACGGATACTTTGTTCCCTGTGTCCCCGACCTGATATCAACTATGGGTAACCAACTGAATGCCGTCATTATCCAAAATATTCTCTGCGGACTGCTGGGCAGCGGATTTGCTGTAAGCTCTTTAATCTGGGAAAAAGAAGAATGGAGCCTTTTAAAGCAAACCGGAATTTATTTTCTTGCTGTCTGTGTAATAATGCTGCCTGTCGCCTACTTTCTGCACTGGATGGAGCACAGCTTTATGGGATTTATTTCCTACTTTGGCATATTTGTTCTTATATTCGCGGCAATGTGGATTACTCAGTTTATAACCGGGAAAAACAGTGTGAAAAACATGAATAAAAAACTGTCCGAGGCAAGAAACAACTCTCCTAAAAACTAAACCTGACGCAGTTCAAAACAAAATCCACCGTTTATGTCGGTGGATTTTTGTTTTAAAAAGGTTGCCTGCTCTCCGCTGAAACTGATTGAGCATTGTATTGACTGCTTTATCTTATTTAATATATTCATATATTATACAATATCATTTTCAGCACCGGCAGAACAGCAGTGTGTCAAAAATTTACTGCGATTATTTGTACGAAGAATATTTACAGTCCAGATATTTCGCCAGTGACCATTCCGGATCGTTTTTCTTGACCTTGTTATTGAACTTTGCCAACACCTCGCGGCATTCCCGGGTGGAAATATTTGCCAGTATGCTGAGGAACAGTTGGGCACGGGAGGCGCCCACATAAAACAAGTTACTGCCGCTTTCCAGCACATTTTTATCCACATCTACCAAAATCACATGCTCGGCTTCAAGACCTTTAAATTTGCGAACAGTGGTAATATTTATGTGTTTGTTTCTGAACGGATATTTTTCAGCTTCCATATATTCAGAAAACAGGCCTCCTTTTGCAGGCGCGCAGCTGACTATTTGAATATTGTCAATACCATTTTCCAGCGACTGCGATATGATTTTGTCAAGTTCATCCCTTGCACTTTCTGTGTCGCAATAATAAATTTCCGGCTGCCGGCCCACAAGCACCCTGACATCCAGCATTGGCTCTTTATTTTTCAGGACAAGCGGCCTCATGGATGTACTGGCGATATTTTTTGTGTTGCGGCAATTTGTATACAGTGTCAGGCGGCAATCAGCCTGCTCTATATACTGCGGCACCTTTCCGCTCTGGATAAGCTGCAATTTGTCATAAAAAATATAAAACGAACCGCGCTCTGTACGCATCACCAGTTCCCTGAACAGATTAAACAATATATCGGCATCTATCCTGTCCTGGCCGAAATCCTGGCCCTCATCTATAATTACATGAGTGTAGCCAAAATTGTCGCTGAGCCCGTCAAGCTCATCCATCAATTTTTCTTCCAGTAGCGGAAAATCCGCTGTGCTTCTTTGGCAGAAAGCGCAGGCGAAGCCGTCTATTGTATAGTAGCTTACATTTTCATAATCATAATTCTTTTCCAGATAATTTTTCAGTTTATTGTTAAAACACAGAAACAAAACACTGTCCCCTGCTTCGCTGTGTCTGCGGGCTTTCTCCAATGCTATCATGGTTTTACCTGTGCCTGCAAATCCGTTTATCACCGCAGTGCGCTGATATTCAAGATAGTTCAGCAGACCTGTCTGCTCTTTCAGCATTGCGTCAAACTTTCTTCTTCTGGCATCAATCTCAAGGGTCTTAGACGGAATTATTTCAAACTTTGGGCAAAGAACATTGTTTATTATAAAGCTGTGATCCGCATCTGTAAGCCTTGTAATAATTTCATTTACCCGGCTGTTTGAATAGGAAAATATTCTTTCTACGGTCCGTGTGGGATTATCAAGGTCATCAGCGGTAAAAACTATCTCCTTCGGGGCGTTGGTTGGCATCATCATACTTTCCAGTTCCTCTCCTGTCAGCGACACAAACCACACCGCGCATACGCATTTGCATCTGCTGCTGAGGCCGTACAGGCCATTGGGCCGGCGCTTGTCCAACAGATTTTTCAGTTCCCATTTGCCGCCCTCTGCCTGCCTGAAAGGGTCTCTCATATCTTTACTGTCACCATAATGCCAGCTTATACCGTCAAAGCTTACCTTTCCGGCTTTGGCTTCGACAGCCATAAGCCCCATATTTCTGTTGTAAATTACAAAATCTATCTCTTTTTCATACCAGGTCCGGTTTTCAACTTTCGAAACTTTCAGTGAATGAAATACAAAATAATCGTCGCTGAGCGATTTCAGCGCATTGAAAATATCATTTTCCCTGCTTCTCACATCGTTGTCAAACGGAACTGTGGGTATCATTATAGCCATTATTCTCACCTCATTTCAGTACCCGGACAAATTTTTCGATGTCCACATTTTCATCAAACAAAAAGCATTCATACCGGCTGCCTGCCGCCGCTTTGTAGCTGTCAATATTGTCAGATGCAAACGCCATAACTTTTTTATCCTCCCAGACCAGGTCGGCGTAACCATCCCGGTCATCACAAACAAAATCAGAAGTTTCACAGTCCGGTTTTGGCATTTCATCTGTGATTGCTGATTCAAGCTTCTGCTGTTGCCGTAAAGAAACAGACAGGACTTTAAATATGGATTTCCAGCTTTCATTACCTATACTGGTATTGCCTTTTACTGTGATTTTCAGCGGCTTCATCCGTTGCGGAATGTCATTGGTACCAGCGGACATCGCGCCCAATTTCTCAATGACATATCTGCGTTTAAGATTGTCGTGAATTTTCTGATTGGAATAAGTTCTCAGACAATTGTAGCATGATGTATCTCCTTCATCGCCACCGCAGTCACAATTTTTGGCTATTTCATAAGCACCATTGAAAATTCTCAGCATAGTGTTGCCGTCTTTAAACCTTCTGACATGGCCGGAGCCACCGGGGGTTGTATCATAAATTACAAAGTCATAGCTGCCGCCGGGGATTTCCTGTGTGTACATAAGGCTGCCGGCTATCTCTCTGTCGGATATATCAAGAATATTGCATGCGCTTAAAATAAGCCGCCACAGTATGGAACTGGCCTCATCAAGGCTGTATCTTTGATTTACCGTGACAATGATAGCGTCAGTTTTGAAAGTATAACCCAGAGAATATTTTCTTAGACTCATTTTTCCTACTGGACAGACATAGCCTCTGGAATTTTTGTGTTCTTTTGGCCGTTTTACCATATCCTCTGACGCTACTGC
>CASFSP010000031.1 GCA_949297385.1 uncultured Oscillospiraceae bacterium | reverse complement strand
GAAAACAATATCTGCAATGCTTTGGATAAACAATACAGGGCCGCTGAGGAAATTTTCATCAGCTTTTTGCAGCAGCGGAAGTACGACAGCCAAAGCGATTGCCGCCATAACAGCTCCGGTGATAACCGGCATAAAATTTTTGATTTTTTTCGGGTTGGGCGAAGACAACTTTGCTTTTGTCGCCGCGGCAAAACTTTTCAGATTTGCAAAAAAGTTTTCAAATGGCAAAAGTATGAAACAGTTTACTGAATCTGCCACCAAAAAAGCGGAGGTGTTTTTTGCACACAGTCCGCCGCACGCTGTGACTGTAAAATACGCCGCCAGCGCTATCTGCGTAAACATTTTAAAATAGTCCTGGGTTTTGAAAAACAGTACAAATATCATCATCAGCAGCCAGAACAGGCTTTCCGATACCGGCTTTATATTTTTCAGCCTGATATAGCAAAATACGGCTGACACGTACACAGCGGTGTAAAACAAAAGGGAAGCGTCAAAATTGCTGTAAGCTGATACAATAAAAAGTCTTACAAACAGATATCCCAGCAACATGTATATAACACTGAATACAAAATCAATTTTATCGTATTGTTTGGCCGGTTTCGGCTGTTTTCGGCTAACTTTAATTTCAACTGCGCCGCAAGGCACAGATGCGTTTGTATATTCATTCATTTTTAATTCTCCTTTTTATAACAGCGTCAGTCGGGTATATATTCCAAAATATCTGCCGGCTGACAGTCCAGCGCTTTGCACAGCGCTTCCAGTGTGGAAAAGCGGATGGCTTTGGCCTTGTTGTTTTTCAGAATGGAAAGGTTGGCCGGCGTTATGCCTATTTTTTCCGCCAGTTCTCCGGCGCTGATTTTCCTTTTTGCCATCATCACATCGATATTTACATTTATAGCCACAGTTTCACCGCCTAAATAGTAAAGTCATTGTCGTTTTTGATTTCCACCGCCTGGGCAAACACATTTTTTACCACGCGTAAAATCAGACCCACGAACCCGGCGGCCACGGCCAGTATCAGAAAAGGCAGGTAATACACCGCACTGACAAGGCATATTGCCGCCGCCAGTATGCATGCCCAGGACAGCATGCGAAGTATTTTTACATTGGTCTGTATAAACACATCGCCTTTTTCAATGTTGTCCAGCAGTCTGTACAGCCCGTAAAGGGCCATGGTGGCAGGTACGCAGGCAGTGTATGTGCTGACAAGGAAATACGGCAGGGTTCCGCCCAGATAGGACGCGCGCTTTTCTATCAGAAGGGCAAAAATCCTGGGTGCTCCGACAGCCACAATCACCATTGTGACAGTGAAAATATACACACAGGCTTTTGAAAGTTTCAGGCTTTTACTTTTGTTCCATTGCATTGCAGATACCTCTCTGTGGATTTTCTGATTATATTATATCCACAAGAATATCGAAAATCAAGTAGAATTTATCGAAAAACAATAAAATTTTGTTAATAAACAGTTAAAAATGATCAAATTTTATGTTTTTGCATAAAAGGTGCGGTTATGGTACAATACATTATATATAACAGCGGAGGTGTAAAATGACAAAAAGCGAATTGCTTTATCAATACGGACAGATGGCTGTAAAGGCCGGTGTCAACATTCAGAAAGGGCAGACACTGATAATAAACGCCCCCATATCTGCGCGGCGGCTGGTGCGCAACTGTGCGCTGGCAGCATATGAGGCCGGTGCCAGGGAAGTAGTGGTGCACTATTCTGACGAACAGCTGTCCAGAATAAAGATGGAAAAGACAGACATAGAGGTTCTGTGCGATGTAAAAGACTGGATACAGAATTCTTATCTGGAATATATAAAAGGCGAGGGCAGCCGGGCGATACTGTCCATAACCGGCTCTGACCCGCAGCTGTACAAAGGCATAGACCGGGAAAAGATAAACCGCGCGTCAGCTGCGAAAATGAAAGCCATGGCGGAATACCGCGATTACACAATGGCTTCCCGCATACAGTGGTGCATAGTAGCGGTTCCCACCGAAAACTGGGCCAAAAAAGTATTTCCGGACCTTGAGCGGGACCGGGCGGTGGAAAAACTGTGGCAGACCATATTTGATGTCAGCCGCGTTGAAGGCGATGCGGTGAAAAACTGGAAAGAGTATGCACGGCAGCGGCGGATAAGGCGCGACAAGGTGAATGCAATGAAACTGAAAGAGCTGCATTTTACCTCTTCCAACGGAACAGATCTGCATATAGGCCTGGCTGATGACCGCGTATGGGGCGGTGTAAGCGAGTACAGCGAAGTCGGCGTTGAGTTTATCCCCAATATGCCGACGGAAGAACTGTTTACAGCCCCGCACAAAGACAGGGTGAACGGTGTTGTACATTCCACAAAGCCATATGTGTATAACGGAGACCTGATAGAGGATTTCACCCTGGTGTTCAAAGACGGTGTTGTTGTGGACTATGATGCTAAAAAAGGCAAAGAACTGCTGAAACAGCTGCTGGAAACAGACGAAGGCGCAAGACACATCGGCGAGGTGGCACTGGTGCCGGCCTCCAGCCCCATAAACCAGAAGAACATTCTTTTTTACAACACGCTTTTTGACGAAAATGCCTCCTGTCATATAGCCCTGGGTCAGGGTTATCCCGGAACGGTGGAAGGCGGCGAAAAGATGAGCGTACAGCAGCTGCTGGAAAAAGGAGTAAACGACTCCATAGTGCACGAGGATATAATGATAGGCGCCCGGGACACCGATATAGTGGGCCTGTGCGAAGACGGCAGCACAGTTCAGCTGTTCAAAAACGGACAGTGGGCTTTTTAGGCTGTTTGCGGTGCAAAATCTGACATTTTGGTATTGCATTTTAAAAAAAGATGTGATATTATGATTAAGGTAAGTTATTTTAAAGTAAAGGAGAGTGGGGCAACCCACTCTCTTGTTTTTAACAAATAAACGGAGGTAATGCTGCTTGGCAAAAGGTAAAAAAGCGACGGAAATAGTCGAAGAGATAGTACAGCCCGTATGCGACAGTATGGGACTGATATTGTGGGATGTAAGATTTGAAAAAGAAGGTCCGGACTGGTTTCTCAGGGTCTTTATAGACAAGGACGACGAAGGCGTTTACATCGAGGAGTGCGAAAATCTTTCCCGTGCGGTGGACCCGCTTATCGACGAGGCGGACCCCATAAGCCAGAACTATTATTTCGAGGTTTCTTCTGCCGGTCTCGGCAGAAAGCTGACAAAGCCGCTGCATTTTGAGAAAAAGGCAGGGCAGGAAGTTTGCGCCCGTCTTATACGCGCCATAGACGGTCAGAAAGAAATCAGGGGCATACTGAAAGGCTATGACGACGGAGTTGTTTCCATCGAAAAAGAAGACGGAAGCCTGCGGCAGATAAACTTTAAAGACGCATCTTATATAAAATTGTGCGATGACGAAAACTTATTTTAGGGGGATACAGGAAAATGAATAAAGAGCTTTTTGAAGCATTGGAGATAATCGAAAAAGAACGCGGCATAAAAAAGGAAGTTTTGCTGGAAAAGATAACAAAAGCCATGGAGGTGGCCGTTGAAAAAGACCTGGGCATCGAAGGCAATGTAAGCGTGCTGATAGACACCGAAAAGCAGAACTTTGCCGTTTCTGTCGTAAAGACAGTTGTGGAAGAAGTGTACGATCCGGACACAGAAATCACACTGGAAGAGGCCAAAAAGATAAAACCCAGGATCAAGCTGGGCGCCGAGGTTGGCGTTCCGCTGAAAACAAAAGACTTTGGCTATATAGCCATAGGCGCGGCAAAAAATGTTATCCGTCAGGGTATAAAAGAAGCGGAAAAAGCACAGTTGTTTGAAGATATGCAGGGCAAAAACCACGAGATTGTAACAGGTGTTGTCCAGAGAATAAGCGAAAAAAGCGGCGCCGCCATATTGCAGATAGGCTCCAACGAGTTTGTACTGCCCAAAGACGAGCAGATACCCGGTGAAAACATTGCCGTGGGCGACCATGTAAAGGTTTATGTGGTGGATGTTATCTCCACAGACCGCGGCCCGAGAATAATGCTCAGCAGAACTCATCCGGGCTTTGTCAGCAGAATGTTTGAAATAGAGGTGCCGGAAATTTATGACGGCACAGTGGAAATAAAGGCAATCAGCCGTGAAGCCGGCGCCAGAACCAAAATTGCCGTATGGTCAAAAGATGAAAATGTTGACCCCATCGGCGCCTGCATAGGAACAAAAAGAAGCCGTATAGACAATATAATCAACCAGTTGAACGGCGAAAAGATAGACATAATCAAATACAGCGAAGACCCGGCCGAATTTATCCGCGCCGCCCTTTCTCCCTCTGCTGTTACTAATGTGGAAATCCTGGCCGAGCCGCCCAAATCCTGCCGTGTTACTGTTCCGGACGAACAGCTGTCACTGGCCATCGGCGCCAAGGGCCAGAACGCCAGACTGGCTGTGCGCCTGACAGGCTACAACATAGATATCCACCCCGAAAGCGGTTATTTCGGTGAATAATTCCGGCAAGGAGTGATAATTATGGCAATAAGGAAAATACCTCAGCGCAGATGCGTCGGCTGCAATGTGTCAAAGGATAAGCGCGACCTGATAAGGGTTGTCAGAAACGCCGAAGGCGAAATATCCATTGATACCACCGGCAAAAAGCCCGGCCGCGGCGCATATATCTGCAAAGATGTGAAATGTCTGAAACTGGCTCAGAAAGGCAAAAAGCTGGAAAAAGCCTTTGATACAGCCATAAGCGAGGATATATACGCCCGCCTGGAACGGGAGATCATGCGGGATGAATAAAATTTTATTTGCGCTGTCCCTGGCCAGAAAATCCGGCAAGCTGATCAGCGGCTATGAACGGGTTAAAACATCTGTGCTGAAAGGCGAAAGCAGCATGGTGGTGCTGGCCGCGGATTTAAGCGAAAAAACAGCAAAAAGAGTAAAATACTTCTGCGAAGACCTTGCAGAAGTTTACACCATAAGCCTGACCCAGCATGACATCTCCCGGGTGTCCGGCAGGCTGAGCGGCGTTTTTGCGCTGGCGGACGAAAATATGGCCCGGCTGTGTAAAAAGGCTATATCACAAGAAAAAGGAGAGTTGTAAATGGTTATAAAATACAAAGCAAGCGATCTTATATCCGATTTTAATCTCAACGCCAAAAACACACTGGCACAGCTCAGTGAGATGTTTGGCACTGAAATAAAAAAATCCACAATCCTGACAGAGGAACAGGCTAACGCAGCCTTTGAACTGTATACAAAACAAAGCAAAACAGACGATTTTGCAAATTATCTTTCACCCAAAGCGGAAAAAGAGACCAAGGCAGAAAAACCTGCGGATAAAAAGTCAGGCAAACCGGCCGACAAGAAAGAAAAAAGCGCAGCGGCAAAACCTGTAAAAGAGGATAAAAAACAGCCTTCAAAGGCAAAACAGCCTGTAAAACAGCCGGAAGCCGCAAAACCGGCCGAACCGCTGAAACGCGCTGACGGCACCATAGTGGAAGCTGCCAAAAAGCCGAAACAGAAGGCTGAAAAGCAGGAACAGGTGAAGAAGGAAAGAGTTACCATAACAGTTGATACCCGTCAGTCTGACAGCAATATCAACATGGACAAATTCAACGAAAAGTATGACCGGCTGGCACAGACAAAATCTTACGGCGGCGGCCAGAGAAAAAATCAGACCGGCGGCAAACAGAAATTCGGAAAAAATAAAAACAACCAGAAGCAGAACCCGTACGCCAAGAAAAAGGTGGAAACAGAGGCTCAGCGCCTGGAACGCATGCATCTGGAAAAAGCCAGAAAAGCGCAGCTTAAAGTGCAGATACCGGAAGAAATCACCGTCGGCGAACTGGCTCAGCGCCTGAAAGTAACCGCCAGCGAAGTGATCAAAAGACTGATGATGCTGGGCGTTATGGCTTCCATCAGCCAGGTTGTGGACTTTGACACAGCCAGCATTGTGGCAGAAGAACTGGGCGCAAAGGTTGAAAAAGAAGTTGTGGTTACAATAGAGGAAAGACTGTTTGAAGAGGTGGAAGACACCGCTGAAAACACCCAGGAACGCCCGCCTGTTGTAGTTGTAATGGGCCATGTTGACCACGGTAAAACCAGCCTTCTGGACGCCATAAGAAAGACAAATGTAACCAAAGGCGAAGCCGGCGGTATCACACAGCATATCGGTGCCTATCAGGTCGTTGCCGGCGGCAAGACCATTACTTTCCTGGACACCCCCGGCCACGAGGCATTTACATCAATGCGTCAGCGCGGCGCAATGGTAACGGATATCGCTATCCTGGTTGTTGCGGCAGACGACGGTATCATGCCCCAGACAATAGAGTCCATCAACCACGCCAAAGCGGCTGAAATTCCGATTATCGTTGCGATAAACAAAATAGACAAACCCACAGCCAACCCTGAAAAGGTTAAACAGGAGCTGACAGAATACGGCCTTGTTCCGGAAGAATGGGGCGGCGATACAATATGTGTTCCAGTATCTGCACTCACCGGCCAGGGACTGGATGAGCTGCTGGAAATGGTAAACCTGACCAGCGAAGTGGCTGAGTTCAAAGCCAACCCCAACCGCCGTGCAAAAGGCGCGGTTATCGAAGCCCGTCTGGACAAAGGCCTGGGCCCGGTGGCTACAATCCTGGTTCAGAACGGCACACTGCATAAAGGTGATGTGCTGATAGCAGGCACAGCAGTCGGCAGGGTAAGGGTTATGACCAATGACAAAGGTCAGAGAATTGAAAGCGCCGGCCCGTCCACACCTGTGGAAATCACAGGCCTTACCGAAGTGCCCAGCGCAGGCGACCTGTTTGACGCCGTAGAAGACGAAAGACTGGCCAGGGAACTGGCTGAAAAACGCAGCCGGGCACGGAAAGAAGAACGCTTCAACAGCTATCAGAAAGTTACTTTGGATAACCTGTTCAGCCAGATAGCCCAGGGCGAAATGAAAGAACTGGCCATAATAGTAAAGGCTGATGTTCAGGGTTCTGCCGAAGCTGTTAAACAGTCTTTGGAAAAAATATCCAACGACGAAGTAAGGGTAAAGGTAATCCACAGCGCCGTAGGTGCTATCAACAAGAGCGATGTTATGCTGGCCGCGGCCTCCAATGCCATTATTATCGGTTTCAATGTGCGCCCTGACGCAACAGCCAAACAGGATGCCGCCCAGAGCAATGTTGAAATGCGTATGTACCGCGTAATTTACGATGCTATAAACGATGTAAAAGACGCCATGAAAGGTATGCTGGCACCCAAATTCAGAGAGGTGGAGCTGGGTCAGGCAGAGGTACGTACTGTTTACAGAATTTCTTCTGCCGGTACCATTGCCGGATGTTATGTAAAAGACGGCAAAGTTGCACGCCATGCCAAAATCAGGGTTGTGCGTGACGGTATCGTTGTGGCCGAAGATGAAATATCTTCACTGCGCCGCTTTAAAGACGATGTGCGTGAAGTTGCCGAAGGCTATGAATGCGGTATAGGCCTGGAAAAATTCTCTGACATCAAAGAAGGAGATATATTTGAATCCTTCATTATGGAAGAATACCGCGAATAAAAGACAGACAGGCAGGGCACAAGCCTTGCCTGTTATAAAAAGGAGGTAATCAAATGGCTTCTGCTAAAATCGAAAGACTTAACGAAGACATAAAAAGAGAACTTATCTCTATAATATCCCGTATGAAAGATCCCCGTCTGGACTGTTTTCTCACCGTTATGCGCGTGGAAACCAGCCCTGACCTGACCAATGCCAAAGTGCATATAAGCGTTCTGGAAGGGGACGAGGCCTGTGACAACGCCATAAAGGCGCTGAAAAACGGACAGGGCTTTATCAGGGGCGAATTGTCCAAAAAACTGCATATAAAGCGCAGCCCGGAATTTGTTTTTGTAAAGGATGAAGGCGCCGCCTATGCCCGGAAGATAAACGAGATATTAAAGGATATAAACAACAATGACAAATAGAGTGGATATAAAACGGACAGCGCAGATACTGCTTGGCCGCGATGATATATTGCTTTTATGCCATAAAAACCCGGACGGCGACACATTGGGCAGTGCCGCCGCCCTTTGCCATGGGCTGGAAAGCCTGGGCAAAAGATGTGCCGTGTGCTGTCACAACACCATACCGGAAAAATACGACCATCTGCGAATTCCGGTTTATGACGGCAACTTCCCTGCACAATATGTGGTCAGTGTGGATGTGGCGGGGGAAAATTTGCTGGGTGACAGTCTGGCCTGTTATGCCGGCAAAGTCGATCTGTGCATTGACCATCATGCTTCCAACAGCCGGTACGCCCAAAACCTGTGTTTGTACTCAGACAGGCCGGCGGCGGCACAGATAGTATATGAACTGCTGAAAGAAATGCAGGTGGAAATAACTCCGTTTATCGCCGACTGTATATACACCGGCCTTATAACAGACACCGGCTGTTTCAGATATTCGTCCACCATGCCGGAAACACTGGAAACCGGCGCCCGGCTGATGCGCCTGGGGGCGGACCACAAAGGCCTTGTGGAAAAATTCTTTATGTCCAAAAGCCGCAAAAGCGTACGGCTAGAACAGTATGCCCTGAACAACCTGGAATATTATTTTGACGGCCAGTTTGCTTTCCTGCCTCTTACTTCACAGGTACTGGAAAACATACAGCCGCTGCCCACCGACATCGACGGCCTGTCATCCATGGCGAGGGATTTCGAGGGTGTCCAGGTGTCGGTTTTGGCAAAACAGACAGGGGAAAACAGATACAAAATTTCCGTGCGTACAGGCGAAGAGGCGGACGCCTGCCGGATTGCCTCGGCTTTTGGCGGCGGCGGTCACCTGCGCGCGGCCGGATGCGAAATATGCGGTGACATGGAATATGTCAGACAGTCTATATTAAAGGAAGTTGAGCGCAGCCTATGCAGATAGATCGCAACGGTATAATAGTTTTGTACAAACCACAGGGCTGGACCAGCTTTGATGTAATAGCAAAGGCCAGGGGCATACTGTCCACAAGAAAAGTCGGACATTCAGGCACCCTGGACCCGATGGCCACCGGCGTGCTGCCGATTTTTATGGGACGCGCCACAAAAGCTGTGGATATGCAGATTGTAAAGGATAAAGAATATATCGCAACTTTTCAGCTGGGTATAACCACAGACACCGGCGATATCACCGGTGAGGTAACCGGCCGTCGGCCGGTAAACTGTACACCGCGGCAGGTTGAAGAGGTTGCCGCCTCATTTCTGGGCACAATCACACAGCTTCCGCCCATGTACTCGGCGGTAAAGGTAAACGGTCAGCCGCTGTACAAGCTGGCAAGAAAAGGCGAAGTGGTGGAAAGAAAACCGCGAACAGCACAGATAAAATCCATAGAGTTTATGGACAGCGATGAAAAGGAAAATATATACACTATAAAGGTGCTGTGCAGTGAAGGCACATATATACGCACTCTGGCAGAGGATATAGGCAAAAAGCTGGGTTGCGGTGCGGCCCTGACACGGCTGGTGCGCACATCCGCCTGCGGTTATACGCTGGACCAGGCTGTAACGCTGGAACAGCTGCAACAGGCCAGGCAGGAGGATAAAATAGACAGTATGATTGTCAGTGTGGACACTGTTTTCAGCCACCTGCCGTCAATAGACCTGTCCAGGGAACTGGCTGTCAGAATTCTAAACGGCGCCAGAAGCCGCATATCAAAGCCGGACGGCGATTACAGGGTTTATTACAACAAAAAGTTTTATGCAGTGGCCAATGTAACCGACAAAAAAATGAGCGTTGTAAAGCTTTTTGTGGAGAAAGAGAAGGAAAACTTGGATGCTTGAAGTCTATAATATAAATTGGATTGGGGAAAAGGATACGGCGGTTGCGCTGGGCTATTTTGACGGCGTGCACACAGCCCACCAGTATCTTATAAATCAGATGTGTGACTATGCCGCATGGCATTCCCTGGATAAGGCGGTGTTCACATTCACAAAATCCATAAAACTGGGCCATAAGGGCAAGGATATAATGACTCAGGGACAGAAGCTGGACTGTATGAGACAAATGGGTATAGACCTGTTTTACTCGCCGGATTTTTTTGAATTTTCATCTCTTACTCCGGAAGAATTTGTCCGTGATGTACTGATAAAATCCATGAGGGCAAAGGCTGTTTTCTGCGGAGAAAATTTCTTCTTCGGCAAAGACAGGCGGGGAAATGTACAGGTGCTTAAACAACTGTGCGAAAAGTACAACCTTGAATTTGTACAGGCGCAGACTTTTTGCCTGAACGGAGAGGTTGTCAGCAGTACGGCCATACGCGCAGCCCTGGCTGACGGCAATATAGAAAAAGCCAATGCGATGCTGGGCAGGCCGTACGGCGTCAACCTGAATGTGGTGCACGGCAAAAAAATCGGCCGAACCATAGGAACCCCGACCATAAACCAGATTTATCCGGCAGGTATGTGCACCCCGAAAGACGGCGTATACATAACCTGTACCACCGTAAACGGCAAAAAATACCCTTCGGCCACAGGCTTCGGCAGCCGCCCCACTGTAAACGGTGTAGGCAAAACCTGTGAGACTTATATATTGGGTTTTGAAGGCGATTTGTACTACCAGAACATACAGGTGGATTTTTATTCCTACCTGTTTGAAACACGGAAGTTTGACAGCCTGGAACAGCTGGGTGCAATGATAAGAAACAGCGCCGAAAAAGCAAAGATTTATCTGGAACGGCTGGGAGTTATATAAGTGCAGAGAAAATGAAAATAATATCCGGAATTTTAAAAGCGGCGGCAGGCTTTGCCTGTCGGATTATATTGGCAGTTATTGTATCAGATGTTATTTTAAATCCCCAGAATCCCTATTGGCAGCCTACCACACCGGAACTGGCAAAGTGGTTTGCTCTGTGCCTTTTTGGGGCAGTGATACTGTCTTTTATACTGAACAAAGTCAAAAAAGGATATATTGCCGTATGCATGGTATGCTTTGTTTTTATTGTGATTTTTCAGGCGATTTGTATCAGCGAGTTTTCGGTGAAATACAGCGGTGCTGCCTGGGATATGAATGTGGTGTATTCCGCTGCAAACTATTATGTGGAAAACCATCAGCCCGGGCGGGAGTTTTATGATTATTTCCTGCTGTTTCCCAACAACAGCGCACTGTACAATATACTGATTTTTGTTTTATCGGCAATGAAGGCTGTGGGAGTTGAAAATAGTTTTTTGGCACTGAATATACTTAACACAGTGCTGATTGATATATCCGTACTGCTCTGCTGTAAAACCGCAGGGATAATTGCGGGTAAGCCTGCAATGTCATTTGCTTGTATATTGTGTATGTTTCTTTGTCCGTTTTCTTTTTACAGCGTGATAGCTTATACTGATACTTTTTCCATGCCATTTCTGGCCCGGGCGGCTTACTTTTATGCAAAAGGCTGGAAGAGTGATGGCAGAGCAAGATATATATACATAATATCTGCGGCGGCTTTGTCCGCTTTGGGCGGAACTGTAAAAGTGACAGTGCTTATAGTGACATTGGCTTTTGCCATCAGTCGGTTGATTTTTGGCATAAAACATAAAGATATAGCCGGAATGTCGGTTTTTGCTCTGGCTGTACGGGCCGCGGTATTTTTGCCGGTCAAAAGCGCTGCGGAAAATTCCCCGTTCTTACCGGAATATGATTACAATTATTCGATACCTTACACCCACTGGGTTATGATGGGACTAAACGGCTTGGGCGGATACTGCGATGAAGATTATCAGAATATAACTTTGAAGTACCCTGACAAAAGTTCCAGACAGCGGGCCAATATACAACAGATAAAATATCGAATAGGTGAAAAAGGCTTTGCCGGAATGATACAGCATGTAATGGATAAACGGAGTTTTATTTTTACTGACGGTACACTGGGCTCCATGTACAATCTGGACAGGGGACCTTTGAAAGTAAGTCCTTTACACAAATATGTTATATATTGCGGGGATGAATATCGGCCATTGGGCAGGTTTTCAGCTGGGACTATGCTTACAGTTTTGTTTTTGTGCTTTGTGTGCGCGCTTTTTGCTCCTTTTGAAAAAGACGGATTGCGGCTTATGGGAGTAATGTGCCTGGCAGGGATAACCGTTTTTCTGTTGCTGTGGGAAGCCCGAGGCAGATATGTTCTTAATTTTCTGCCGATTTTTGCAATGTGTGCAGCCATAGGCCAAAGCAGAATATTCAACGCCGTTTCCATGATAAAAAAAGATGTATAATATCTTTACAAACGGTTATTTTAATGATATAATTCTATGGTGACCTATGAATCGGTTTATGGGCAACAGCTTTGTCAAAAGCACTCACCGGCCATATACTGAGTCATGGGCAATAAAAAGAAAGGTGAAAGAAAAATGATTAACAAACAGGAAATTATCGCAAAATATCGGACACATGAAGGCGACACAGGTTCTCCGGAAGTTCAGATTGCCATTCTCACAGAGAGAATCAACCACCTGACAGAGCACCTGAAATCCAACAAGCAGGACCATCATTCACGCCGCGGTCTGTTCAAAATGGTTGGCCGCCGCAGAAACCTGCTGGGCTACCTGCAGAAAACAGATATCGAAAGATATCGTGCAATCGTTGCCAAATTGGGCTTGCGTAAATAATTTTACAAGATATAAGGCAGATGGCAACATCTGCCTTTCAGTCTATATTTAAAGCGATAAGGCAGGAGAGTGAATTTATATTTAGCAGTAAATTGAGCGTTTATCCCGGTATAAATGCTGAACTAATTGCTAAAATATAACTCTCTCCTGTCAGAAAAAAACAAAGGAGAAACAAATGAGTTACAGAGTATTTGAAACTATGTTTGCCGGCAGAAAACTGACAGTTGAAACCGGTAAAATGTGCGCTTTGTCCAACGGTTCATGCATGGTCAGATACGGCGAAACAGCTGTATTGGCCAATGTTACCATGAGCGCCAATCCCAGGGACGGGATCGACTTTTTCCCGCTTTCTGTTGACTTTGAAGAAAAAATCTATGCCGTGGGCAGAATTCCCGGATCTTTCCTGAGAAGAGAAGGCCGTCCGCCGGAAAGTGCTGTACTGTCTTCCCGTGTGGTTGACAGACCCATGCGTCCGCTGTTCCCCAAAGACATGAGAAACGATGTTTCCATAGTTATGACAGTTATGTCCGTTGACCCGGACTGCGATCCGGAAATCGTCGGTATGCTGGGTGCAATAATAGCTACCTGCATTTCTGATGTGCCGTTCAATGGCCCCATAGGCGGTATTTCCGTAGGTCTGGTAGACGGGGAGATTGTCCTGATGCCCAATGCAAAACAGAAAGAAACCAACAAACTGGATCTCACACTGGTTTGCAGCAGGGAAAAGGTTGTTATGATCGAAGCCGGTGCAGCAGAGGTTGATGAAACCACAATGCTCAACGCCATCAAGACAGGCCACGAAGAGATAAAGAAGTTTATCGATTTTGTTGACAGCATTGTAGCTGAAATAGGCAAACCCAAATATGAATTCCAGCATATCGAAGTTGACCATGATATGTTCGAAGCTATCAAAGATTTCGCCATCGACAAGGTAAAATTTGCGCTGGATACAGATGATAAAAATGTACGCGAAGCCAGACTGAACCCCATTTATACCGAAGTGCATGAAAAGTTTGACGAGGTTTATCCGGAACAGGCTGCTATGATTGATGAATGTATGTATAAATTGCAGAAATTCATCGTACGCCGCTGGTTGCTGGATGAAGGCAAGCGCGTTGACGGCCGTGGCATTGATGAAATCCGCCCGCTGTCCGCAGAGGTAGGCCTGCTGCCCAGAGCACACGGAAGCGGTCTGTTTACACGCGGTCAGACACAGGTACTGTCTGTTGCCACACTGGGTACAATGAAGGATGCCCAGCTGATAGACGGTTTGCAGGATATCTATGAGAAAAAATATATGCACCAGTATAACTTCCCGCCCTATTCTGTCGGTGAAGCCAGAGCTCCCAGAAGCCCCGGCAGACGCGAAATAGGTCATGGCGCACTGGCTGAAAGGGCTTTGGTTCCCGTTCTGCCCAGCCAGGAAGAGTTCCCATATGTAATCAGGGTTGTATCAGAGGTGCTGTCTTCCAATGGTTCCACCAGCCAGGCTTCTATATGTGGCTCCACACTGGCTTTGATGGACGCAGGTGTTCCGATCAAAACTCCTGTTGCAGGTATCTCTGTCGGTCTTATTACTGAGGGTGACCGCTGGATGACAATGCTGGATATCCAGGGCTTGGAAGACTTTTTCGGTGATATGGACTTTAAAGTCGGCGGCACACATAAAGGTATCACAGCTATACAGGTTGATATCAAGGTTGACGGTCTGACCTATGAGATCATAGCAGAGGCATTTGAAAAATGCCGCAAGGCCAGAATACACATCCTGGATGATATAATGGCTCCTGTAATCGCACAGCCTCGTCCGGAACTGTCAAAATATGCGCCTAAGATGAAGAACATGAAGATTGATCCGGACAAGATCAAGGATGTTATCGGCAAAGGCGGCAAAGTTATACAGAAAATCTGTGCCGAATGTGATGTACAGATTGATATTGAAGATGACGGCAGTGTATTTATCAGCGGCCTGGATATCGACAATATCAACAAAGCATACCAGATTGTAAAGACAATAGTAGACGACCCGGAAGTTGGCGCTGTTTACAAAGGCGTTGTAACCCGCCTTATGAATTTCGGTGCCTTTGTTGAAATCGCTCCCGGCAAAGAAGGCTTGGTACACATATCCAAGCTGGACGAAAAGAGAGTGGCCAAGGTTGAAGATGTGGTAAATGTAGGTGATGAAATTCTGGTAATGGTAACAGAAATTGATGACCAGAACAGAATTAACCTTTCAAGAAAGGACGCCATCGCAAAACTGAACGCCAAAAAAGAAGGCTGATTTGAATAAATAGAAAAAGCGGTATAATTTTTATACCGTTTTTTTGTTTTTATTGACAGATTACTGTATATTTATGATATAATTAAATAAAAAGGTGATTTGTTGACAAGATGAAAGGGAAAAAGAAAAGAAAAAGAGAGAAACAATCACTTATTAAAAATACTGTTGTTTTTTGTCCTGGCCGGATGCGCATTTACGGTTTTGCTGAGCATTGTCATTCCGCGGAAAGCCCCGGCATTGATGAGCACACAAGACAACAGCAGTAAATCTGATATATATGCTCGGGATCATGGGGTGAGTTTTACCGTAGACGACGCTACCGGAATACTTGGCCGGCAGCAGAAGCAATTACTGGAGGAGTATGCAAAAATATATGCTGAGACATTGGCAAACATTGAGGTAGGTGACATATCGCCCCTTTACGCTGAGCATGAAGAAGGCTATTACACTAACCTTACAGCACTGAAACTCCTGGTAAATGTAAGACAGATGAGCCGGCTTGATCTGAAACTTCAGTCTGTACAGGTCAACTAAACTGTTGAAAGCGTGGAGGAAAGCGGCAGTGGCATAGCAGTGTATCTGACAGAGGATAACCGGCAGAAATTTCGGCATCTGTCCGGACCGTCATACAGCTATAATATACGACATATTTTCCGGTTGAAAGAGCAGGACGGCCAGTGGTATATTGATGAACACGGACAAGAAGAGGACTTTTATCTGCTGGCCGGTGAGGGCTGGCGGGACGCCGATGGTTCTGATCTGGCAGAAAGAGCTGACCGGGCGCTTGAACTGCTTATTGACGATGCAAAGGAAAATCTGTCAGATCTGTCCCAGTTCAGACAGGGCAGCATACAGGTGCCGCAGGTAGATGATGCTTCCTATGACAGGCAGGCGGCTGTTGACTATGCACAGCAGTGGGTGAGCCAAAGAAATGATGAAGGTGTATATCTTATTTATGATGACTTTGGCGGCAACTGCCAGAATTTTGTAAGCCAGTGCATATATGCAGGCGGCATAGATATGGATTACACCGGATACAGCGAACAGCAATGGAAATTTTATTCCGGTGCGCTTAATGAAAAGGCTACTCCTTCCGGACGCTCTTATTCATGGATAGGCGTGGATGAATTTTACACCTATGCCTGTGAAAACACCGGCACAGGTATGATATGTATGCCTGATGTAGGTTTTGAGTTTGCAGAAAAAGGCGATGTGGTTCATGTGGGGGCTTATCATAAGTGGCGTCATGCACTGCTGGTAACGGATGTTGTAAAGGATGAAAACGGCAATATGCTGGATATTACAGTGGCGTCCAATACGGCGGATAGATGGAATTACCCTCTAAGTGCTTATATATACACGGCCCCCAGGCTTATTCATATTGTAGGACAAAATTAAAAAATTCCCCCGGGCAAAGATACCACGGGGGAATTTTTAATTTTTACCGGCAGCCAGGCCAAGCCGGGCCTGCCTTTCAAGCTCTTCTTTTCGATATTCACTTAAATCTGCCCAGCAGGGATGAGGGCATCCAGCACAGGCGCCAGTGCATATATTTTGCAGGTTGCACGGGGTCAGGCAGATACTGCATACATGACAGCAGTTTTCATTACCCTTTGGCAGATTGTATTTCTTTTCAGACATTATATCACCTTTATATTTTAATTGAAATTACAGCATTAACAGTATATAATAAAACATTGGATAAATCAATATTTTTTGTTGAAAAGGAGCGGCTGCTTTGGACAAAGAGAAATTATTGGGCATAGCCTGCAAGCTAGGCAGGGGACTGCTGGAAAACGGCGGGGAAATTTACAGGGTGGAAGAATCTATAAAATTTTTCCTGGCTTCTTACGGCATTGATAACCCGCAGGTATTCGCTATCCCTGCCACAATAATTGTGACCGTAGCAGATGAAGATGGCAGGCCTGTAACACAGATAGAGCGAATAACCGGAATAAGCCAGAATATGAACAGGATGCACAAATTTAACGACCTGTGCCGCTGGGCGTGCAAAGTGCGTCCGGGGCTTGATGAATTGTACGAAAAGCTTGATAATGTAAACAGTTCAGCCCCTTATCCTCATTGGGCTGTGATCTTGGCTTATGGAATAGCATCATTGTTCTTCTGTCTGTTCTGGGGAGGAAATGCCGGAGATGCGGCGGTTGCTTTTACTGCCGGGGTAGCCACAGAATACTGCCTGGCATTTATGAGAAAAATAAAAACAAATATATTTTTTTCCAATTTTGTGGCAAGTTCAGTAATAGCACTGATTGCCTTTGCGGGTATAAGGCTGGGATTGGGCAGCAATATGGACAAAATAATAATCGGCGCTATAATGACTTTGGTACCCGGTGTGGCAATTACCAATATAATGCGTGATATCATCAGCGGTGATATAATTACAGGCACAACAAAGCTGGCAGAAGTTTTGCTGGTGGCTACTTCAATAGCTATCGGAATAGCCCTGATGTTGTCTGCTTTGCAGATGCTGTTCGGAGGTGTAATATGACTGAGTACATAATGCCTTGCATATATGCGTTTATGGCTTGCGCCGGATTTTGCGTAATGTTTAATCTCAAAAACCCGAAAATTGCTGTTGCAGCCTGTGCCGGTGGTGGTATAGCCTGGATGGTATACCTTTTAAGCGCGCCTTACGGCAATGATATTTTTCAGAATTTTATGGCAGCAATAGCCGCAGCTGCTTTCAGCGAGCTGATGGCAAGAATTTTCAAAACGCCGGCGACAGTGTTTTTGATAATAGGAATTTTGCCTATGGTCCCCGGTGGAGGTATATACTATACAATGGAATATTGCATAAAAGGAAATACAGCGATGTTTATTGAGCAGGGACTTCACACTTTGGCTGTGGCAGGTGCCATAGCAGTTGGGGTAAGCCTGGTATCATCGGCTGTCAGGGCTTACACAGTTTACAAAAGCTATAAATAAAAAACGACCGTTACCTAATTACAGGTAACGGTCAAATTGTTATCAGTCCCATGTTATTCTTTTTCAGAATAAGCCTGAGCGGATACTGCCATAAATCTGGCTATTTTGGAAAATACAGTCATATTCGTTCTCCTTATTCGGTTTTGTTATCTTGCCTCGGCTTTTAGCCGGGCAAGTTTTTTGATTACTGTTTGTTAGCGTAAGCTTTGGCAGCATCTTTGAGGAATCTTACGATTGTCATGG
>CASFSP010000030.1 GCA_949297385.1 uncultured Oscillospiraceae bacterium | reverse complement strand
TCCTATGGCGGAGAGAGGGGGATTCGAACCCCCGGCACGGTATTACCGTGCACCCGCGTTCCAGGCGAGCACCTTAAACCACTCAGACATCTCTCCGTAGGTGTTTAATGCCTAATTAGTATACTATTTTCCGACGCAGTTGTCAATAGTTTTTTTAATATTTTTTCTCCGGAAAATAGGATATAAAAATACATAGTTGATAAAATCAGTATAATATGTTAATTATATTTATATAAGTTGCACATATAAAATATTGCTCATTTGTACAACTTGCACTTTTATAACAAAAATAAAAATTATTAATATATTTATAATATAAATTTAATGTTAAAAATATATTATTTAATTGCTTATATTTCCCCAAAACATTATTTATTTCTTAATTTCAGGTTTTTTGTTTACAGCAGAGTATTACTTTGATAAAATAAAAATAAGTTCATTTGCGAAAAAATTTTATTTGCGGGGGTAAAATTATGAATTATCGACTGGAAAGCGATTCTGTGGGTGAAAAACAGGTACCTGCTGACGCCTATTACGGCGTACAGACCTTGCGTGCCCATGAAAACTTCAATATCACAGGCTATAAACTGCCCGGAGTTTTGATAGACTCATTGGCACAGATAAAAAAGGCCTGCGCCATGACAAACCGGCAGGGCGGAGATCTGGACAAGGGCATTGCAGAGGCGATTATCAGCGCCTGTGACGACATCATTGCCGGTGCATATCACGAGTGGTTTATCGTGGATCCTATTCAGGGCGGTGCCGGAACAAGCACAAACATGAATGCCAACGAAGTAATCGCCAATATTGCTCTGGAAAAGCTGGGCAAAGAAAAGGGCGATTATCAGTTCTGCCACCCAAATGACCATGTAAATATGGCTCAGTCCACAAACGATGTGTATCCCACATCTTTGAAACTTGCTATATACAAGACCGGTCTGAAACTTATCGACAAGCTGACAGATCTGGAAACGGCTCTGGGAGAAAAAGCTGGCGAATTCCGGGATGTGCTGAAAATCGGCCGCACACAGCTGATGGATGCTGTACCGATAACCCTGGGTCAGGAATTTAAAGCCTATGCCAGCGCAGTAAAAAGGGCGAAAAGAATAATAGCCGCTTCGCTGGAAGAAATGAAGACTGTAAATATGGCTGCCACTGCCATCGGCACCGGTATAAACACCAGTGAATACTTCTTCCACAATGTAACAGACAGCCTCAGCCTTGTCACAGGCATACAGCTGACACAGGCAGCCGATATGGTGGACGGTACACAGAACATCGACAGTTTTACCGTTGTTTCTTCTGCGCTGAAAACCTGCGCTGTTGCACTGTCCAAAATGGCTAATGACATAAGGCTGATGAACAGCGGTCCCAAAGCCGGTCTGGGAGAAATCACAATACCTGCAAAACAGAATGGATCTTCTATAATGCCGGGCAAAATAAATCCTGTTATACCGGAAGTACTCAATCAATGCTGTTTTGCAGTCATAGGAAACGATATGACAGTTACCATGGCCTGTGAAGCCGGTCAGCTGGAACTGAACGCCTTTGAACCGGTGGTATTCCAGCGCATATACGAATCCATGACAATGCTGACAAACGGTGTTGATACCTTTATAGAAAACTGTGTGAAAGGTATTGTGGCCAACGAGGACAAATGTCATGACCTTCTTTATAACTCCACAGGATTTGTCACCGCGTTGTGCCCTGTGCTGGGATATAAGAAATCAGCAGAAATAGCCAAAAAGTTTTTGAAAGACGGCACTCCGATAATAGAAGGCGCCCTGGCGGCAGGCATGACTCAGCAGCAGCTGGACGAACTTCTTAACCCGGAAAAACTTGCCAGACAGTTTGAAAAGAAATAAGAGGTGAATGTATTATGGATAAAAATGAAATCGCATTGCAGGCCCATAAAGACTGGAAAGGAAAGATAGAAGTTGTTTCCAGGGCAAAGGTTACAAACAAAGAAGAGTTGACCATAGCATATACACCGGGTGTTGCTGCACCTTGTCTTGAAATCGAAAAAGATGAGATGAAAGCCTATGATTACACACGCAAAGGCAGCCTGGTCGCTGTTATAACTAACGGTACAGCCGTTCTGGGCCTGGGTGATATAGGCCCTGCTGCAGGTATGCCTGTTATGGAGGGAAAATGTGCACTGTTCAAAGAATTTGCCGGTGTGGATGCTTTCCCCATTTGCGTGGACAGCAAAGACCCTGACGAACTGGTGAATATAATCTACAAAATATCCAAAAGCTTTGGCGGTATAAACCTGGAAGACATCGGCGCTCCCACATGCTTTGAGGTGGAAAGACGCCTTAAAGAAATGTGCGATATTCCGGTGTTCCATGATGACCAGCATGGCACTGCGATTGTTGTGTGTGCCGCCTTGCTGAACGCCGCAAAGCTGAAAGGCAAACAGCTGTCAGAGCTGAAAGTTGTCCTCAACGGCGCAGGTGCGGCGGGTATATCCATAGCCAGACTCCTGATGGATGTGGGCTTTGAAAATATGATTTTGTGCGATATTTTCGGCACTATATATGAAGGCGGTCCGGCCAATACAGACGCTCAGAGGGAAATGGCCAAATTGACCAACAAAGAAAAACTGGCAGGCACTCTGGCAGATGCTATGAAAGGCGCAGATGTATTTATAGGCGTGTCCAAAGGCAACCTGGTAAGCGAAGAAATGGTAAAATCCATGAACGAGAAACCCATAATTCTTGCCATGGCAAACCCTGTTCCGGAAATTATGCCTGACAAAGCGCTGGCAGCCGGAGCCTACATTGTCGGCACAGGCAGAAGTGATTTCCCCAATCAGATAAACAATGTGCTGGTTTTCCCCGGCATATTCAAAGGCGCTTTGGCTGTAAGAGCAAAGAGCATAACCGAGTCAATGAAAATTGCCGCTGCCAAAGCAATAGCGTCAGTGGTAAAAGATGAAGAGCTTTGTCCGGAATATATAATTCCTGATGTTTTCAATCCGCAGGTAGCCGATGTTGTGGCAAAAGCCGTGGCTGATGAGGCGGTAAAACTGGGCATTAGCAGAATTTGATAAAGAATAAAAGCAAGGCATCTGCCTTGCTTTTTGTTTGCTTATAAAATATAATTATACTATCATCATTGAAAGTAAGGTATCGATATGAAAAAATATCGAAAAATTTATATAGAAATCACCAATGTTTGCAATCTTAACTGCTCTTTCTGCCCCAAAACTGCCAGACAGCCCTGCGTGATGACCGCGGAAAAATTCCATCAGGCGGCCCGAATGCTGAAAGACCGCGGCCAGAATTTTTATCTTCATGTAATGGGCGAGCCGACGGCTCACCTGCAATTTGGCGCTATTCTGGATATATGCCGCGAATACGGAATGACGGTAAATATAACCACCAACGGCAGTCTGCTGGACAAAACAGGGGATATGATGCTGAAATCTCAGGTCAGAATGGTGTCCGTTTCCCTTCACAGTTTTGAAGCCAACAGCCTAGACAGCGATATGCAGCGGTATCTGGACAAGGTGCTTTCCTTTGCCGCCAAAGCCGCAGATACGGATACTGCCTGCGAGCTGCGCCTGTGGAATTTTGACAGAAAAAGTCTTTACGGCACAAACAAACTTAACGGACAGATACTCAGTTATATACAAAAAAAGCTGGAACTGGATTTTGACTTGGCCGACGCAGTGGAAGAACAGCTGGAAAAAATGGAAGGCTCCAACAGCCGCAAATTTAATCTGCGCCTGAAAGGCAGGGTGTTCCTGGGCATGGCCGAGCATTTTGAATGGCCGGATATAAACAGCTCTGTCTGCAATAAAGACGGTTTTTGCTATGGCCTGCGCAATCAGATTGCCGTATTGGCAAATGGAGATGTGGTGCCCTGTTGCCTGGACAGTGACGGAAATATGGTGCTGGGAAATATATTTTCCGCCCCGCTTGATGAGATTTTGAGCAGCCGCCGTGCCAGAGATATATACACAGGCTTTACAAATCAGAAAGCGGTGGAAAGGCTGTGCCAGACCTGCGGCTATATGCAGAAATTTTTTAAAAACAGAAATTAGTTTCTTATAGCTTCTGACAGTTTGGAGCAGGCCATAAGGAAGAAAATCACCCGGGACAGATATTTTATTTTACGCCCCTTTTCCGGCGGTATAAATAAGGCGCCGCGGCTGCCGGCGTATATCAGCAGGCTGTGCATGACAGCGCTTATAAAAGCTGTCAGCAAAAAGTTGTGGCCGCTCAAACCCAGGTATACGCATACGATACAGGCGTCTGCCGCCACGCTTAAAGCCAGTGTGGCAGTGGTGTGTCTGCCGGCAGTTTTACCGCTGTCAGACGACAGTGCTCCTATCGCCAGCAAAAACATCAGTACTGCCCCGGCTCCGTTCAGCCGGCCGTATACAGGTGCAGCGGAAAATATCCGCCCGGCACCTGCGGCTGCCGCACAGCATAGAAAGACTGTAACAAAACACAGAGCTATATCCTTTAAATACATTTTTATCCCGGCTGCGCCGAGGGCAAAGCCGCATATAAAGCCGTCGGCGCTGGAAGCCAGAAGGCTGAAAAAAACAAACAATATGTTCACTCCTTTGATAATGTGCTAATCTTATATTATTCATATCCGGGGCTGTTTGATATATCCTGTGAGCTTGAAAAAGTGCGGCCAAAGTATTATACTATAATGACGCGCTTTTATAATGTGCGTCGGATTTTTTAATCCGTTAAGTTATATGAGGGAGTGATTGTTATTTTTAGGTGGTATGTAAATTTTTTCGAGCCCAGAAAGCTGATCGGAAAATTTGAAGCACAGGGCGAATTGCCCACAAAAGAGTATGTTGTAAAAAGGACGATCGGTATTGCATGGCCGGCCGTTGTGGAGTCATTTCTTGTGGCACTGGTTGCCTTTATAGACAATATAATGGTTTCAGGCCTGGGTACTTACGCCATAGCGGCAGTAGGTCTTACCACGCAGCCAAAATTTTTGGCTTTTGCATTTTTTATTTCGCTGAATGTGGCTACATCTGCCCTGGTGGCGAGGCGCAAAGGCGAAGATGATCAGGACGCTGCCAACAGAACACTGAAACAGGTGCTTGTAATAATGGCTGTTTTGCTTGTTATTATTACAACAGTATTTGTTGCTTTTACTGAACCGCTTATGCGTCTTGTAGGCGCGCAGGAGGACACCATAGGCCCTGCCAGCGACTATTTCAGGATTGTAATGGGATTTGGCTTTTTCCAGATTATATCCATGACAATCAACGCCGCACAGCGCGGTGTCGGCAACACCAAAATTGCCATGCGCACCAACGCTATATCCAACGGCGTAAATATTATATTCAACTATCTTCTTATACATGGTAATTTCGGCTTCCCGGCATTGGGTGTAAAGGGTGCGGCTATCGCTACCGTAATAGGCAGTGTGTTTGCCTTCCTGATATCTGTTGCCTCCATCTGCCATCCGGACGGATACCTGTATATATTCCATGAAAAAGGAATAAAATTTGACAAAAGAACCATCCGTTCTATTGCAGATATATCATCCAGCACAATGGCGGAACAGCTGTTTATGAGGATAGGTTTCCTGGTGTTTACCATGATAGTTGCCCGTCTGGGTACAACTGCCTATGCGGCACATCAGATAGGCATGAACTGCATGCAGCTGTCCTTTGCTTTTGGCGACGGTTTCAATGTTGCGGCAGTAAGTCTGATAGGCATGAGCCTGGGCGCAAAAAGAAAAGACCTGGCGGCTATGTACGGCAGCGCCTGCCAGCGCTTCGGTATGACTTTCTCCGCAATAATGTTTGTATTTTTCTTCCTGTTCGGTGAAACTTTGTACTCATTCTTCACAACCGATCCGGAGATTATATACCTTGGCGGTGTAATCACCAAAATTTTGGCAATACGGGTATTTTTGCAGATAAGACAGGTTATCACTGCCGGTTGCCTTAAAGGCGCCGGAGACACCAAATTTGTGGCCATGGTAGCGTTTATAAGTGTTACTATCGTTCGCCCGCTGGGAGCCTGGGTTTTCTGCTATCCTTTGGGCTGGGGCCTTATAGGTGCCTGGGCAGGAACGCTGATTGATCAGTGGGTAAGATGCGTACTTAACTCCATGAGATTTAAAACAGGGAAATGGAGTCATATAGAAATTTAAATTAAAAGGAGACGCTATGGAAAAAACATTGATAATCAACCGCGACCAATGCCGGCAGATACTTACTGTTCAGCGGTGTATACCGGCTATGGAAAATGCGCTGAAATCTGTCAGCCGTCAGCAGGTGAAAATGCTTCAGAGGGTTATGATAGGTCATGACAACGGCAACTCGCTGGCGGCAATGCCGGCATCAGAGCTCAGCCGGGATGTTACCGGTGCAAAGCTTATCATTTTCCCCGGCCCTGAAACAGCAAAGGCAAAGACAAATCAGGGTATAATTCCGCTTTTTGAAATAAGCACCGGCAGACTGAAAGCCATTGTGGATGCAGAGCTTATCACTGTTATAAGGACAGCCGCCACCAGCGCTCGGGCCACCAAAGTCCTGGCCAAGGCCGACAGCAGCACAGTGGCCATACTGGGCAGCGGTAAGCAGGGAATAGCCCATGCCAAAGCCATGATAGAAGTACGCCCGGTAAAGACTGTTTATTTTTGGGATCTGTACCTGCGGCGGGCCGAGAAGGCATGCCGGCAGATGTCAGAGCTGTATCCTGATGTAAACTTTGTATGCTGTGAAACTGCAAAGAAAGCGGTAGAAAATGCCGATATTATATGCACCACCACGCCAGGCAAGAGTCAGGAGCCGGTTCTCAAAGGCCGGTGGGTAAAGAAAGGTGCACATATCAATGCGGTGGGCGCCTGCTCTGCCAACGGCAGGGAGCTGGACGGCGAGCTGATCAGCAAGTCCAAAGTGTTCACAGACTGGAACGAAGCAGTTATGCGTGACGGCGGTGATATACTACTGTCTTTGAAACTGGGCGAAATTGACACAGTTCCTCAGCTGGTCCAGATTGGAGATGTTTTGAACGGCACTTCCGGCGGCAGACAGAATGAAGAGCAGATAACAATATTTGAATCTGTGGGCATATCCGTTGAGGATATAGCCGCCGCTGATATGATATATAACCGGGCAAAAGAAAAAGGCATCGGTACATATCTTGAAATATAAACAATAAAAATAATCCCCCGGCCTTGCCGGGGGATTATTTTGTTTTCTGAATATCAGAACAGATTTATCTTTACCAGGTTTTCATCAGTCAGTATGGTTTCACAGTTGTACAGGAACAGTATATGGTCGTATCCGTTTTCCTGTATAAACCGGTCAAGGCCCATTGTTATATAACGCAGGTCTATTACATCAATCTGTTCAAAATCGTTTACCAGATAAGGCACAAAGCAGTTGGCATAGCTGTCTTTTACAATCAGGACTTTGCCTTCGCCGTTTCCTTTTATCGTGGCATATCCGGGATTGCCGCGCAGAAACATGGCATATTTGTCGCGCACATCCAGTTTGGAGTAATCATAAATACTGTCTGTAACATCATTGATGGTTATCTGCGCATCGCTTTCTATATAGCTCAATACATCAGACTGAACATTGTAGTTTTTGGCTTTTGAATAATGTGTGCCCAGGAAGTTTTCCACATCCACAAAAGTAAAGCTGTCCAGCGGCTGTGCCTGTCTGCCTATGGTCTGCATAAACTGCTCGTAGGCATAATAGGCACCAAGGGTTGTCCAGTGATGGTCTGTACGGTAATATATATATTCGTCCGTGTGCTGTGCCAGCCGCGGCTGCACATTTATCAATGTGTCTTCCGGCAGGTTGTTTTGAGCATAGTCAAGTATATACTGTGTATCAACCACAGGGCTTTTTTCCAGGACTTTATCTGTCATTACACCAGGCGCTGTTGGCGCCAGCATAAATTTTATATCCAGGTCAGGGCGGTTGCTTATAAATTCGCTGACATTATCAATATTTTTGGCCAGCTGTGTGTAATCGGTGGATATAAACTTGGTAAACATATAGCCGTCTTTGCCGTATATTACACCATTGTTTTCTTTTTTGCCAAGAACCGACTCGCTGATACTTTTAAGGGATATCCATTTGTCCCTGAGTATAAAATGATCTTCGGTAAAATCCTCTATTTTTATGGTGTATTCGTTGTCAAACAGCTGCTGCCAGCTGAATTTTGGAAATGTTGCCAGCTTTCTGTTTTCCAGCTCTGAAAATGTTTCCACAGGGCTGAAAAGGTCGGCAATGCTTATGGTGTACAAAAGCACTGCGAAAAAAATGAGCAGAGGATATTTTTTTATGTTGTTCCATATATTTTTCATTCTGACACCCCCTTAGAAACGGAAATAGATAAACGGGTTATATGTGCTGTCCACAAGATATGCGATGCTCAGCAGGAATATCACCGTCAGCAGAGGAATCATAACCAGATTGTTGTCTTTGAATTTGTCATAGAACTTGGTAGTAAGTGTTGTGGAGCAAAGAATACCCACAATTATGGATATGATATAGTTTTTGAAGAAATATACTGCGCTGACACCGCCGGAGAAGGAGAACATCTTTACTATAAATCCTCCCAAAGCCGGCAGGTCGGTGATGTAGAATATGGCCCAGCCCACCGCGATGGCGATAAGGGCGTATACCCTTGCCAGCACTTTTTTGTTTTTGAGAAAATCCAGCAGGAACATTTTTTCCAGGGCCAATAAAATAAAGTAGTACAGGCCCCACAGCATAAAGTTCCAGTCTGCGCCATGCCAGAAACCTGTGAGGAACCACACTACCAGCATGTTCAGTATCTGTCTTTTCAAGCCCTTTCTGTTGCCGCCCAGCGGAATATACACATATTCCCTGAACCAGCTGCTCAGTGTGATGTGCCAGCGGCGCCAAAATTCGGTTATGCTTTTGGAAATATAGGGCAGGTTGAAGTTTTGCGGGAAATCAAAGCCCAGCATTTTACCCAGGCCGATAGCCATCAGTGAGTAGCCGGAAAAGTCAAAGTATATCTGCAATGAATATGCGATTATACCCAGCCAGGCCAGGGGAGTGGAAACGCTGGCAAAACCCATTGTCTCTATGTCTGTCCACAGTGCGCCCACATTGTTGGCTATCAGTACCTTTTTGCCCAGACCAAGTATAAACAGTTTTATACCTTCGTTTATGTCGTCCAGGGTGATCCTGCCTTCAAAGGTGTTCAGTTTGGCTGCAATATCCGTATACCTTACGATAGGTCCGGCAATCAGCTGCGGGAACATTGTCACATAGGCTGAAAAGTTTATTATGCTTTCTTCGGCCTTTACTTTTCCCCAATAAACATCTATTGTATAAGACATGGTCTGGAAGGTGTAAAAGCTGATGCCCAAAGGCAGTGTAAGCTTTAACAGCGGTATGCTTGTCCCGAAAAAGTTGTTTATGTTTGATATAAAGAAATCTGTATATTTGAAAAAGAACAGGCTGCCCAGGTTGAATATCATAGAGCAGGCCAGGGCAATTCTTGTAATTTTTTTGTTGTCACGGTGTCTTTCGATTGTCTGCGAGGCAAAGAAATCCACCGCCGTGCTGGCCAGCATAATGGGAAAATATTTTACCTCACCCCAGGAATAGAAAATAAGGCTGGCAATAGTGATGATACCGTTTTTGTATTTATATGGTGCGGCGTAGTATAAAATCAGCACCACGGCCAAAAAACGGAAAATAAAGAATATATTGCTGAAAATCAAAAAAACTGTCCTCCTTTTTGAAAAAAGTGTATATACATTATACTTATATAAACGATTATATTCAAGAAAAATTGCGTTTAAACAAATAAGAGATTGTAAATTTTACATATATTTTACAATTAAAAAAGCGGAGTCAAGCTCCGCTTTTTGTTATGGTACGAAATTATTTGAAAGCTTCGTCTATCGCGGCATCAACCGGCTCGTATGCTTTTTCAACGCCTTCGTCTTCAACAACTGTTTCATCACCGGCTATAACCAGAACAACATAGTCGCCTTTGGTAACAACTCTGCCGGCTTCGGCTTTGTCTTTCAGAGCGCCTACATAGTTTTCGTTGGCGGCGTAGATGCTGTCTTTTACTTCTGTAAGGGCAGCGGCCACATCTTCAGCCATATCGGCTTTGGCCTGTACAACCAGGATTATGTCAACGCCTGGAGAAACAGGGCAGTAGGAGCCTGAATATGCGTCGTACATATCTGTTGTAAGACTGCTTATTGTGCTCAGGTACTCCATGTATGTGTCATCAATAGCCTTGGACATTCTTATGGGGTTGGCATCTTCGATGGTTTTGTGAATAGCAGCCACATCATAAGCCGGCTTTTCGGACGACTGGGACTGTGAAGAAGAATCATCACCGCCGCAGGCAGTGAATGCGGCCATTGCCAAAATGGCGGCAAGAGCCAGAGCAATAAATTTTTTCATAGAAATCTCCTTGAATAACGATATTTTACTGTATTATTGTACTGTATTTACAGTGATAAACAGCACTGTTTTTGTCAAAATTATTTTTCAAAAACCAGGTTGTCCACAATTTCTGTTTCTGTGTCACCGCTGGTTGCATTCTGCATTGCAGCCACTATCAGTGTCTTGAACTTACCTGTGGATTCTGTAGCGCCGGCAACAATGTCAACGCTGGTTACTTTGCCGCTTTCGATAAACTGGTTGATGAGGTCTTTGTTGTATTTGGCAGGGTATGTACCCACGATAGATTCCATTTCGGCTTTGTAGCTTTCATCTTCACTTTTCAGTTTTGTACCATCCTCATTCACTGAATCGTAAACAACTTCGCTCAGCTCGCCGTCAGATATTGTAACTTCCACAAAGTCTTTCCATCCAAACCGGTCAAAGTCTTTGAACTCGGCACGATATGTACCGTCTGTAAGGGCGGTGTTCAGCTGCTCTGTACTGCAGCCTGTAAAAGCGCCGACAGCCAGTGCACCAGCAAGTGCCAAAGAAATTATTTTTTTCATAAACTACATCCTTTTTAATTATATACTTATAATTGTGCCAAACTGCACAGTTAAAATAATATCACACACGGCAATTTATGTCAAATTCAGCGGCCTTTTGTAACGAAAATGTAACTGGATTAACATATTTTCCATTTGGTGTAATTTATTGTTTCTTGACATATACATCTGCTGATTTTACAATAATATAAGCAATTTATTTTTCCGGCGGCTGCATATCGTGCCGGTTTAAGGAGTATAATTTTGAACAGAGAAAAAAACAAAACCAGAAAAATGACAACGATGGCTTTGCTGTTTGCCCTTGCCATGGTGCTTTCCTTTGCAGAAAGCAGTATTATGCCTTTTTTTGCCCTGCCTCCCGGAGTAAAGCTGGGTCTGGCCAATATTGTGGTGATGTACTGCATGGTGTATTTGGGATTTTCCAGCGCTGTGCAGCTGTCAGTGCTGAAAGGCTTTTTTGCATTTCTTACAAGGGGCGCGACCGCCGGCCTTTTGTCACTGCTGGGGTCAGTATTTTCAGTGTGCGTGATGTTTGCACTTAAAAAGACATTGAAAGAAAAGGTGAATTATTACACACTGTCGGTTTTCGGTGCGCTGTTCCATAATGTGGGCCAGCTGACCGGTGTAAGTTTGATTTTCGGCACAGCTTTTGCCATGTATTATCTGCCGATACTGGCGGTTTCTGCGGTGGTTATGGGCCTGGTGACAGGTGCCATACTTAATGTCGTTATACCGGCGCTGAACAGGCTGAGATAATTTTTGTAAAAAATTTGTTAAAACTATTGCAATTTTTTCAATAAAATATTATACTGATTAGCAGTCAAGCAAATAGAGTGCTAAAAAATGACAAGATTAAACATTATCACTGTAAGGAGATGTTTTGACATGAACATAAAACCATTATTTGACAAAGTTGTACTGAAAGAGGCAGAAAAGGAAGTCACCACAAAAAGCGGCCTGCTTATCGCCCCTTCCGCAGCTGAAAAACCGGATTTTTACACAGTCGTTGCTGTGGGCAAAGGTGCCTATGACGACAAAGGACGGCTTATTCCCATGCAGGTAAAAGAAGGGGATAAGGTTTTGCTTTCCAAATATTCCGGCAGCCAGGTGAAGGTTGACGGGGTGGAATACACCATAGTTTCACAAAACGAAATTCTGGCAGTTATAGAATAAGAGAGGTTGATTTATCATGGCAAAGAAAATTATATACGGTCAGCAGGCCAGGGAAAGCCTGCAAAAAGGTATTGACACACTGGCAGATACCGTAAAAATCACACTGGGTCCCAAAGGCAGAAATGTTGTCCTTGACAGAAAGTTCGGCTCACCGCTGGTTACAAATGACGGTGTTACCATAGCCAAGGAAATAGAGCTGAAAGATGCTTTTGAAAACATGGGTGCGCAGATGCTGCGTGAAGTTGCTACAAAGACAAACGATGCCGCCGGCGACGGTACAACAACAGCCACAGTACTGGCCCAGAGCCTGGTAAAAGAAGGTATGAAGAATGTTGCCGCCGGCGCCAACCCGATGGACATCAAACGCGGTATCGCAAAGGCCTGTGACAAAGCGGTGGAGGCCATTGTTGCCAACAGCCAGGCTGTAAACGGCAGTGATGACATAAAAAGAGTTGCCACAGTTTCCGCACAGGACGAATATGTGGGCCAGCTGATAGCCGACACAATGGAAAAGGTAAGCAAAGACGGCGTTATCACAATAGAGGAATCCAAAACAGCCGAAACCTATTCCGAAGTTGTTGAAGGTATGCAGTTTGACCGTGGTTATATCACACCTTACATGGTCACAGACAGCGAAAAGATGGAAGCGGTTATCGACGATGCCCTGCTTCTGATAACAGATAAAAAGATTTCCAATACACAGGAAATACTGCCTTTGCTGGAAGAAGTTGCCCAGAGCGGTAAAAAACTGGTTATCATAGCCGAAGATGTGGAAGGCGAAGCACTGTCCACACTGATACTCAACAAAATACGCGGTGTGTTTACCTGCGTTGCAGTAAAGGCTCCCGGCTTCGGCGACAGAAGAAAAGAAATGCTGCAGGATATAGCTGTGCTGACAGACGGCACTGTTATCAGCGAAGAGCTGGGCTATGAGCTGAAAGAAACAACAATGGCTATGCTGGGCCGTGCCCGTCAGGTGAAGGTTACAAAAGAAACCACCACAATCGTGGACGGCGCAGGTGCAAAAGAGGATATCCGGGACAGAATTGCACGGATAAAAGCACAGATAGAAACAGTTACATCTGATTTCGATAAAGAAAAACTGCAGGAGCGCCTTGCAAAACTTTCCGGCGGTGTTGCAGTACTGAGAGTAGGTGCAGCCACCGAAGTTGAAATGAAAGACAAAAAACTGCGCCTGGAAGATGCTCTGTCAGCTACAAAAGCTGCTGTTGAAGAAGGTATAGTTGCCGGCGGCGGCACAGCTCTGCTCAACGCAATTCCCGCAGTCAAAGAGTTCAGCGAAACACTGTCAGGTGATGAAAAAACAGGTGCAAAAATCCTGCTGCGTGCTTTGGAAGAACCTGTGCGCCAGATCGCATACAATGCCGGTCTTGAAGGCAGTGTGATAATCGACAAGATTATCAGCGCCAACACAGTGAACTACGGCTTTGATGCCCAGAAAGAGGTTTACACCGATATGATCAAGTCCGGTATAGTAGACCCCACAAAGGTAACCCGTTCAGCATTGCAGAACGCTTCCAGCGTTGCGGCAATGGTACTGACCACCGAAAGCCTGGTTGCCGATGAGGAAGAAGAAAACAAAGTAGCGGCTCCCGGTATGGGCGGCATGGAATACTGATAAAAGTTCAGTGATTTCTGATACAAAATAAAAGCGGCGGAATTTCCGCCGCTTTTTGTTATGTTGATTTCAGCTGTAAAAAATTTACTGCTCCGCTGTTTCTGCGTTGTACACAGTAAGGCTGTTAAAGGCAAAGTCTGTGTCGTTTGCCGCAACTATATCCATTATGATATACTGCACTTTTTCTTTCAGCGCAAAATGCTGGGCCGCCGGTATCGGGTAAGAATTGTATGATACGGTTATATCCAGGCTGGACCGGGAAAATTTGTCAAAGCGCACCAGTATGCTGTCGGTTTTTATTTCAGGCATTTGTTTCAGCCGCCGTCTTATCTGTTCGCATACAGTTTGCATGGTCTGCTTGCTGGTGGAGTACAAAAGGCCGATGGTTATGTTGGTTTTGCGCAGGTTCATCTTAGTCCAGTTGGTTACGCTGTCGCCGCTGATTTTGCTGTTGGGCACCGATATCAGCGCGTTGTCAAAGGTTCTGATACGGCAGGAACGGAAGTTCATCTCTTCAACAATACCCTCCATACCTGCAACGCTTATCCAGTCACCCACACCAAAAGGTTTATCCACAAGTATAACCAGACCGGACACAAAGTTTGAAGCGGTGTCCTGGGCGGCCAGCGCAAAGGTCAGGCCTGACAGTCCCAGACCGGCTATCAGACCGTTTACATCATAGCCCAGCTCTTTAAGTATTATGACGACCGTCAGTGCAATTATAAGCGCCTGCATAACTTTGGTGAAAAAGCTGAGAAGCGTAGGAGTAAGAGCCGGATGCTTCCGGCTGATGTTGTCAAAAAACACCGGTATATTCACCACAAAGTTCTGCGCTGCGGAACTGACAGATACTATCAGTATAATTCGCATTACGGTACTCATAACAGGGGATATAACAGAATTGACCGAAGGGGTAAAGGGCAGAATCTGTACAGCAAAGAAAATACCGGTACATCTTAAAAATATGGCTATGGGTTTTGCAAAGCTGTGCGCCAGTGCCGTTTCCACATTTTCGTTTTTCAGCCTGAGTATAAACTGGAAAAACCTGGGCGCATATTTCAGCAGCGCAACAGACACAATGTGAAACACACCGTACACCACAGCTGACAAAGCCAGGAAAATCAGCAGCTGCTGCCAGTCTTCCACATCAAACATTTTGTTGATTATATTAAACATAAATAATTACCTCGCGCAAATATTGTCGGATTTTATCTAAAAGTATACAGTATGCCCCTAAAATTTTCAATACAGAGCAGCAGACTATTGCAATATATGATTTTTTGATATATAATGTGTGTAGTCTGTTTCAGGGCGAGGTGCAATTCCTCACCGGTGGTAAAGTCCACGACCGCCTTTATGGCGCTGATCCGGTGAAATTCCGGAACCGACGGTACAGTCCGGATGAAAGAAACAACGGCTTATATATTTGCTGTAATTTCGCCCTTTTGCGTCCTTTCGCAAAAGGGCTTTTATATTTCAGCGAAAAACAGTTTTCATCATTTTCCTGTTTGATAAACCGCTTTCGGCAATCAGAGAAACAGACCTTCAACAATATTTTTGGAGGTATTTTATGAGCAATTCAACTTTCACAGACAAAAGACGGACAGATGGCCACAGCCCGGTGACCCGCAGCTATGAAAAAATCAGAAGTATGGTGGGCACTGCCATGCTGGGTGCATTGGCCACAGTGCTGATGTTTTTCAGCTTCAATGTTCCGCTTATGCCGTCGTTTATCAAAATGGACCTGTCAGAGCTGCCGGCGCTGATAGCATCTTTTGCCTATGGCCCGATTTACGGCTTGGCGGTATGCTTTATCAAGAATATAATCAATGTATTCGCTTCTTCCACCGGCGGTGTCGGCGAGCTGTCCAACTTTATTCTGGGCACTCTGTTTGTATTCCCGGCCGGCTTCATCTATCAGAGAATGAAAAGCAGAAAAGGCGCACTGCTGGGCGCTCTTGCCGGAGCAGCATCAATGGCCCTTCTCAGCGTGCTGACAAATTACTATGTGGTTTATCCTGTATACACTGCATTTATGCCAATGGACGCAATAATGGGTACGTACCAGGCTATAAATCCCAATGTGGAAAACCTGTGGCAGGCGCTTATCATGTTTAATATGCCTTTCACATTTATCAAAGGAATGTTCAGCCTGGCTATCTCAATGCTGATATACAAGCCTTTGTCTCCGATACTTAAAGGCAGAAAATAAATATATTGACTTTGACAAAAAATGATGATATAATCAATTTCACAATTGAATTTGACTTATAAAGAGTGGCTGAGGGACTGGCCCTATGAAGCCCGGCAACCTGCTATTGCAAGGTGCCAATTCCAGCGGTAAAACCGAGAGATAAGTTTTTATGCTCACAGGTTTTCTGCCTGTGAGCTTTTTTGTACAACAACATTGCAGAACAGATAGGTTGAATTCAATATATATCCACAAATAATGAAAGTAAGGAGAAACAAAATGTCAAAAGTATTTTTTACATCAGAGTCCGTGACAGAAGGACATCCCGACAAAATTGCCGACCAGATTTCCGATGCGGTGCTGGACGCCATCATGGCAAACGACCCGGACGGCCGTGTTGCCTGCGAAACAGCCGTTACCACCGGTATGGTTGTATGTATAGGTGAAATAACCACAAAATACAATGTAAATATCCCGGAAATTGCCAGAGGCGTTATCAGGGACATAGGATACGACAGGGCCAAATACGGCTTTGACTGCGATACCTGTTCTGTAATCACATCAATAGACAAACAGTCAGCAGATATAGCGCTGGGCACAAATGACGATGTGGGCGGCGCCGGCGACCAGGGTATGATGTTCGGCTTTGCCTGCGACGAAACCAAAGAATTGATGCCTCTGCCCATTTCACTGGCACACAAACTGGCCAAAAGACTGGCCCGGGTAAGAAAAGACGGCACACTGGCATACCTGCGTCCCGACGGAAAAACCCAGGTGACTGTTGAATATGACGACGGACAGCCCAAAAGAGTGGACACAGTTGTTGTTTCCAGCCAGCATTCACCGGATGTGACACTGGAACAGATTAAAAACGATATAATCGAAAATGTTATCCGTCCCATTATACCGGCTGAATTGATGGACGAAGAAACAAAATTTTTCATCAACCCCACAGGACGCTTTGTTGTGGGCGGCCCCCAGGGTGACAGCGGCCTGACAGGCAGAAAAATCATTGTTGATACATACGGCGGTTATGCCCGTCATGGCGGCGGAGCTTTCTCCGGCAAAGACCCGACAAAGGTGGACAGAAGCGCTGCGTATGCCGCCAGATATGTAGCCAAAAACATTGTTGCCGCAGGCCTGGCCAAAAAATGCGAAGTTCAGATTGCTTACGCCATCGGTGTTGCCAAACCGGTTTCTGTTCTGGTGGAAACTTTCGGAACCAACACAGTGCCGGAAGAAAAGATAGAACAGGCCGTGGACAAAGTGTTTGACCTGCGCCCTCAGGCTATTATCGACACACTGGACCTGAGAAAACCCATTTATCGTCAGCTGGCCGCTTACGGTCATATCGGCCGTGAAGACCTGGGCGTAAAATGGGAAAACACCGACAAGGTAGACCGGCTGCTGGCTGCTGTAAAAGAATAATTTTTATTTGTCAGACAGTAACTAAAACTTTTTATATTTATCCCGGCAGGTTTTCTGCCGGGATTTTTTGTATGAAAAAAACCACTCGCTAGGCGAGTGGTTCAAAAGAAGGCTTATGCCGATGATGAAGAAAGAAAAACTCCTTTTGTTGTAGAATAGATAAGCGGTCTGGCAACTGCAAGGAACAACAAAAGGAGGACACTCGAAATGAATGACAAAAATAGTTTAACACACACCACATGGAATTGGAAATATCATATAGTATTAGCGCCGAAGTACAGAAGGAAAGTATTTTATCGAGAAAAGCGATTGGAAGCAGGGAAAATACTAAGAAAGCTGTGTGAATGGAAGAAAGTAGAAATCATAGAAGCAGAAGTATGCCCGGACCATGTGCATATGTTGGTAGAGATACCACCAAAGGTAAGTGTATCAAGCTTTATGGGATACTTAAAAGGAAAAAGCAGTCTGATGATATATGAAAAGTATCCGGAGCTGAAATATAAATACAGAAACAGAGAATTTTGGTGCAGAGGATACTAGGTAGATACAGCAGGAAAAAACGCTAAAAAGATAGAGGAATACATCAAAAGGCAATTGGAGGAAGACCAAGCGGGCGAGCAGCTGACAATGGGAAACTATTAAGTAACCCGTTTACGGGTAGCAGGTAAAAATCTTATGCAAGTGTCAGACCGTACCAACGCAACGTGATGCGTGGCCAGTAGCAGAGGGTT
>CASFSP010000029.1 GCA_949297385.1 uncultured Oscillospiraceae bacterium | reverse complement strand
TGAAAAATTGCAGAATGTTCGCTGTCCACCGGCAGCAATTTTACGCCGTTGGCCTTGACTGCATCCATTACCAGCTGGCCGCCTGTCACCAGGCTTTCCTTGTTGGCCAGGGCTATGTCCTTCTTGCTGTTTGCCGCCGCCAGTGTTGCATCCAGGCCTGCTATGCCCACAACGGCATTCAGAACCAGCGCATCCTCTTTCAGACTGGCAAGCTGAACCAAACCTTCTTTACCTTTAAACAGCTTTATGCCCAGCTCATCGGCAACAGGCGCAAACTCTTCTGCCGCCTGAGTATCTGTGACACATACATATTCCGGCCTAAACTCCCTGGCCTGCTGTTCCAGCAGTGCTGTGTTTCTGTTTGCCGACAGGGCCAATACCCTGATATTATGTTTTCGGCATACATCCAGAGTCTGTGTACCGATAGAGCCGGTGGAGCCTAAAACTATTATATTTTTATACATGGAAAATACCTCCCCGGGCGGCAACAAAATCAGACAGCCGCCAGATATAAGGCGCCAGTAGCAACACGCTGTCAAACCTGTCAATCACACCGCCGTGTCCGGGCATTATGTTGCCGTAGTCTTTTATTCCGGTCTGACGCTTTACGGCAGATGCAAAAAGATCGCCTATCATTCCAAGCAGGGCGCCGAAAAATGCGACAACTGCCATCTGTATATAGGAACTGGCGGCAACATCATAAGTCAGGCCGCTGCCTTCAAGAAAAGGTTTTATCACACTGTAAACATACAGGGACAGGCAGGCGCACAAAACAGCACCGATAACACCGCCCACAGCTCCTTCTACTGTCTTTTTGGGGCTGAGTGTTGGTGACATCTTGTGTTTGCCGAAAAAGTAGCCGCTGAAATATGCAAATATATCACAGCACCAGGCTATTATACAGCACAAAATAAACATATATGCCGCATCAAGGCCGTAAACCTCATAAGGCAGATGAGCTTTTATGTCCAATATAGCATAAAAGCCTAAAAGCACATAAACAGAATACAGCACCGAGGCTGAAACAGTTTTTATGTCTATATGATGAAATCCAAACACACTGCACATGGCGTAAGCTGTCATGAAAAACACCGCCGCTGTCCTGCCGTTCAGCAGTCCAAGGTATTGCTGATTTAACAACAAAAAGCCAAAAGCGCCCACGCAGATCATGGCAATTTTTGAGTTGCCTTCTTTGAAAGCATTGTATACCTCATACACTGCAATCAGGAATACCACTGTCGCCACGATATTAAAATAAATTGTATTGAACTGGTACAGAACGGTCCGCAAAACAGCCAGGCCTATAACTGAACTTATAATTCTCTGTTTCATAAACCCTTCCCCGCTCAAACGCCGCCAAAGCGTCTATTTCTTTTGTTAAATTTCATTATGGCTTTGTCCAGGTCGGCTCTGGTGAAGTCGGGCCACAAAACGTCCATATATACAAATTCGGCATAGGCACTTTGCCACAAAAGGAAGTTGGACAACCTTTTTTCCCCGCTGGGTCTGAGGATAAAATCCGGATCCGGCTGGCCTTTTGTGTACAGGTAATCCGAGAACAGTTTTTCATCAATATCTTCCAATGAGATCTCACCGTCTCTGACCCGTTTTGCTATATTTTTGGCTGCATGGACGATTTCATTCCTGGAACCATAATTCAATGCTATATTCAGCGTCATCCCGGTCCTGTCTTTTGTTTTTTCCTCAATATCCAGCATGAGGTCCAGCAATTCGCCGGAAAAGGCGGACTTATCTCCCAAAAATATCACGCGGTTGTTTTCTTTTTCATAATCAAAGGCCTTTACAAGATATTCTTTCAGCAAAGACATGATGCCGTTTACTTCTTCTGCAGGTCTTTTCCAGTTTTCTGTGGAAAAAGCATAAAATGTAACGGCTTCCAGGCCCAGTTCATTACAATACCTGGTTATATCCTGAAAAACCTCTGCACCTTTTTTGTGCCCCATATTTCGCGGCAACAGGCGTTTTTTTGCCCATCTGCCGTTTCCGTCCATTATAATTCCAATATGTTTAGGAATTGTGATACTGCCATCCATTTTATTTTCTCCTTGATAAGCCATACAAAATTAAAGGGCTATATTGTTACAATACGCCCTCTAAAAATAAACATGATAATATATTACAGTTCCATAACTTCTTTGGTTTTGTTGGCTGCAACTGCATCGATATCCTTTATAAACTTATCTGTGCTTTTCTGAATTTTATCTTCAAGATTTTTCAGATCGTCCTCTGTCAGTTCACCGGCCTTTTTGGCTGCTTTGAATTTATCCATGGCGTCGCGTCTTATGTTTCTTACGGCAACTTTGGCATCTTCAGCCATTTTTGACACATCTTTTGCCAGGGCTTTTCTTCTTTCTTCTGTGGGGGCCGGGAAAATCAGCCTGATGCTGACACCGTCATCTATAGGATTGATTCCAACATCAGACATCTGGATTGCTTTGGTTATGGCTTTCAGCAGGCTTCTGTCCCAAGGCTGAATGGTCAGGGTTCTGGCCTCTGTCACAGAAACAGTAGCCACCTGATTTATAGGCGTTTCTGCGCCGTAGTATTCCACCATAACTTTATCCAATACGCCGGGATTGGCCCTGCCGGCGCGTATGGATGCGTATTCGCCTTCCAGATGTTTTACCGCCCGGCTCATTCTGTCTTCATAAGCTTTTATCATAATTATATCTCCTTTATTCAATAACCAAAGTTCCGATTGTTTCTCCGCGCAGAGCCTTTACAATGTTGCCGTCGTTCAGGTCAAATACCAGTATCGGCAGGTGATTGTCACGGCACATTGTAGCTGCGGTCATGTCCATAACATTAAGCTGTTCGTTGAGCACCTTTGTAAATGAAAGGGTGTCATATTTGACAGCATCGGGATATTTTTTGGGGTCTTTATCATAAACACCGTCCACCATGGTGGCTTTGAAAATTATCTGTGCATTGATCTCTGCCGCCCTAAGTGCCGCCGCTGTATCGGTTGAGAAGAACGGGTTACCTGTTCCACAAGCGAAAATCACCACTCTGCCTTTTTCCAGATGTCTTGTGGCTCTGTTACGTATATAAGGCTCGGCGACCTGCTGCATCTGCAAAGCAGTCTGTACCCTAACTTCCACTCCCAGCTTTTCCAGGGCGTCAGCAACAGAAAGAGCATTCATAACAGTGGCCAGCATACCAATCTGGTCCGCCCTGGTTCTTTCCATATCACCGCTGGAACGGCCGCGCCAGAAATTTCCGCCACCCACTACGATAGCAATTTCTGCGCCCAGGTCATGAGCATCCTTGATGTTCCTGCATATTTCCAAAACTGTGGGATAGTCCAGGCCAAAACCTTTATCGCCGGCCAGGGCTTCACCGCTCAGCTTAATCAAAACCCTTTGATATTTTATAGACATAATAGCTACTCCGTATACACATTATTTTATAATATTCTACTATATTTTATGTATAAAGTAAAGGATATTATGGTTTTATCTGACAAAATTGTGATTATGTACAAAAATGAAAAAGCAGCCAAAACAGCCTTTTCAGTGGGTATCAAACACCAATAAAAAAAGAGACGCTCATATAGAACGTCTCTCTCTTAATAGCTACTGTTTCTTGCCCTTTTACCCTATACCCACTTAGAATTCCTTACTGGTCGCCCGTTCGGGATATCCCGCAGACAACGAGGTCTTCTTTCGTGGACAATCTGGGAAACTTATGGACAAAGGCCAAATTATTTTGTCATGCTAGCTACTTCGGCTGCAAAATCATCGACTTTTTTCTCTATACCTTCGCCTTTTTCGTAACGAGTGAAGGCAACAATCTTGATGTCACCACCCAAAGCTTTTGCTGTAGCGTTTGTGTAGTCTGTGATAGACTGTTTGTCGTCTTTAACAAAGGGCTGTTCCAGCAAGCAGTTTTCTTTGTAGTATTTGGAAATTCTGCCTGCAACCATTTTTTCAGCGATATTGGCAGGTTTGCCTTCGTTGATGGCCTGCTGTGTCAGGATTTCTTTTTCTTTTTCCAGAACTTCAGGTTCAACATCATCTCTGGACAGGTATGTGGGGTTAGCAGCAGCAATCTGCATTGCTACATCATGACCATATGTTACAAATTCCGGTTTTGCAAACATTTCGTCGCTTACTTCAAATTTTACCAGAACGCCGTGTGTGCCGCCTGCGTGGATATAAGCAACACAGGGACCTTCATATCTTACAAAACGACGGATTTTCAGGTTTTCGCCGATAACCAGGATTTTTTCCTGCAAAGCAGCTTCAACTGTATCGCCGTTGGGCATTTTCTTTGTCAGCAGTTCTTCAACTGTGGCGGGATTTTCTGCTGAAATAACAGAAGCAATTTCCGCAACAAATGTTCTGAACTGTTCGTTTTTGGCAACGAAGTCTGTCTCGGAGTTAACTTCTACAACTACGCCGACTTTCTTTTCTGTGTCAACTGTTGCATATACCATACCGTCAGCAGCAATTCTGCCTGCTTTTTTAGTAGCAGCAGCCAGGCCTTTTTCTCTGAGGTATTCGATAGCTTTATCAAAATCACCGTTTGTTTCGGTAAGAGCTTTTTTGCAGTCCATCATGCCGCAGCCTGTGCGTTCACGAAGGTTTTTAACATCACTTGCTGTAAATGCCATTTTAAATTCCTCCAATTTGTTGTATTTTGATAACCAGTTAACTGATATATTATTCGTTTACTTCTTCAACTGCTTCAACAGCAACTTCTTCTGTTTCAGCAGCAGTCTGTTCGCCCTGACGGCCTTCGATAACAGCGTCAGCCATAGCGCCGGCGATCAGTTTAACAGCTCTGATAGCATCGTCGTTGCCGGGGATGATGTAGTCAACTTCATCCGGATCGCAGTTTGTGTCAACGATAGCTACAACCGGGATACCCAGGTTTCTTGCTTCGGCTACAGCGATCTTTTCTTTTCTTGTGTCAACGATGAACATAGCTTTGGGAAGTGTGCCCATGTTTTTGATACCGCCCATGAATTTTTCCAGCTTTTCAATTTCATGTTCCAGCTTGATAACTTCTTTTTTGGGCAGCAGGTCAAATGTGCCGTCTTCTTTCATTTTGTTCAGCTGTTCCAGACGGGCAATTCTCTTTTTGATTGTCTGATAGTTTGTCAGCATACCGCCCAGCCATCTGGCGTTTACATAGTGCATGCCGCATCTTTCAGCTTCTTCTTTGATGGCATCCTGAGCCTGTTTCTTTGTACCTACGAAAAGGATTTCGCCGCCTTCTGCGGAAATTTCTCTTACGAAATCGTAAGCATCGTCCAGCATTTTAACTGTTTTCTGCAGGTCGATGATGTAGATACCGTTTCTTTCTGTGAAGATGTATTTAGCCATTTTAGGGTTCCATCTTCTGGTCTGGTGGCCGAAATGTACGCCGGCCTCGAGCAACTGTTTCATTGATACTGATGACATAATTTTACCTCCGTTTGGTTAGTACCTCCGCTGTATTTTGCTTGATTTTTACGGGAAATATCATTGATACACCGCCCGTAAGGAATACAGCGTGCGTAATCGCGCTTTGATATTTTATCATATCAAGGCACATATGTCAATAGGCTGTATTACTTGCCTTTTACCGTTTTTTCTCAATACTGTTAAACCTTAAAAAGCTGTGTCCGTCTTCTGTAACAATATCATATATTATTTTATAGTATCCGTCCGACACAGACTGCGCGTCCTGCGCATCTTTTACAGGAACAAACAGTTCAAATTCGCATTCTACCTGATTTTGGTCCGGCAAAAACCTGCTGGACATAAAATCACCGGGGCAATACCGCTGAACGCCCCAACCGAAATCGGTGGAAAAAGTAGCTGTGCCGTCAGAAACATCCACCCCGGCGTTTTCGAAAATACTTTCTGCCGTCCGGGCATCTTCACCGAAGATTTCATAAAGTATTCTGTCGCACTTGTCCATCCGAAAAACAGTTTCCCAATTTTCACTTATCGGGAATAAGCCGTAATAGCAGTACTCCGGCTGCTGCCGAACGGCCAGCCTTACAATAAGCTGAAATGTGTCAAACTGCGGTGAATTGATATCGCAATCGGTGCGCATTGACCACACCAGCGCCTGGCTTATTGTATTGCTGTCAATCAGAAAAGACTGATCCATTTCAGACTGCTGTGGCTGCCGGCTTGCCAAGCTGCTGTCATGCGGCTGCGAACTGTCTGATGCTGGCTGCCGGCCGCAGGATGTAATAAAAACCATTAAAATAAAAGACAAAAATATCTTCGCAATGTTTTTCATATTTCCAATCCCCCGCCGATTATTATATTTCCGTTTTTATTGTATTTTATTATAACAATAAAACAGATATATATCAACAAAAGACGCATCAATCGTAGTTGACCTTTACCCTTCCGTTTTTATCGCTGTCCTTCACATTTAAAGATTGTATAAGTATAACATCCCTTCCTATTGTGACCACATCTTCCCACGGGACTTTTACATCTTTGCCCCTGCCCAGCAGGCCGAAAAATTTCGGTCTGCCGAAAACCACCAGGTTATGAACCTGAGCTGATCTTTCGTCAAACTCTACATCGTCGGCGCGGCCTATGTTTTGCCCGTTGGATATATTTATAATATCCTTCTGACATAGTAAGGAAAGAGATACCATAAAAACACCCCCATACATAAGTATATGCATAGGGGGTGTTTGTTTGTGAATTGCTATGCGTTCAGCCGTTTTTTAACACTGGACAGAACATGTTTTTCTATTCTGGATACCTGAGCCTGACTGATACCGATAATGGATGCAACCTGGGTCTGGGTTTTGCCTTGTATATATCTTAAATTCATAATGCGCTTCTCACGCTTTTTCAGATTGTGCAGCACCTGCTGTACAACTGTTTTTGATGAAAAGGCTTCTTCAAAGTTTTCGCCGGTCACCTGGTCCAGCAGGTACACTCCGTCGCTTTCGTCATTGAAAGCCGGCTCGTACAGGGAAACAGCCGGAGATATGGCTTCCAGGGCACTGCTAATCTTGTACCTTGTGGTGTTAAGATGCCGGGCTATTTCGTCTATTGTCGGTTCGGTGTCATTTTCTTTTATATATTCTTCTTTAAAATTGAGCGCTTTGTAAGCCAGATCTTTTGTTCCTCTGCTGACCCTCACCGCGCTGCTGTCGCGTATATATCTTTTGATTTCTCCCAGTATCATAACTACACCATAGGTGGAAAACTGTACATTAAGTGCCGGGTCAAAGTTATTCAGGGCCTTTATCAGACCTATACATCCCACCTGGAAAAGGTCGTCCGGATCTATATTTTTACTGTTGACCTTTTGTATTATGCTCAATATCAATTTCAAGTTTGCCATAACCAGCGTGTCCTTGGCCTTTTTGTCCCCGTCTTTCATTTTCATTATCAGGCTTTGTCTCTGACTGTCGTTTAAAACAGGCAGGTTGGCAGTGTTTATACCGGTTATTTCAACCTTTTTGTAAAACAGAACATCACTTCCCTACATAATTATTCAAGATAATTATCTGTAAGAAAGTGATGTATTATGTATGTAAATTGTTGCTAACCAATTTTTTCTATTTCTCTTTTTAGCTTTTTCAAAATTCTTTTTTCCAGTCTGGATATATAAGACTGTGAAATGCCTATTATTTCAGCAACTTCTTTTTGGGTTTTCTCCTGCCGCCCGGACAAGCCGAAGCGCATTACCATTATTTCCCTTTCCCTTGCCGGCAGGTTGTTTAAGGAATTCCACAGGGTAATCCTGTCGCTTTCTTCCTCTATATTCCTGCTGACCTCGTTTTCATCAGTATAAAGCACATCAATAAGGTTCAGCTCGTTTCCGTCGGCATCTGTGGACAGAGCTTCATCCATGCTTATGTCAATGTTTCTGTTTGACCGCTTGCGCAGGTACATAAGAATTTCATTTTCGACACATCTGGACGCATAGGTTGCAAATTTTATGTTTTTGGAAGGCACAAAGCTTTTTACCGCTTTTATCAGGCCCATAGTGCCTATTGAAGTCAGGTCGTCAATAGGCACACAGGTGTTTTCAAACTTTTTAGCTATGTATACCACCAGGCGCAGGTTGTGCACAATCAGCTTGTTTACAGCGTCCTGCTGTTTGGCTTCCAGCCCGCGGAACACCTCTTCTTCCTGCTTTGGCGTAAGAGGCGGCGGCAGCACCCGGGGACCGTTGATGTAAAAAATTTTCTGCAATCTTCCTATGATTTTTAACATCCTGAAAAGAACTTTTTCAAACATATTTATTCTCCTAATATATTATAAATTTCTTTGCCGAAAATTATCTGGGCACCGGACAGGATTTTCTTTTGTGCCAATGCCAGAATTGCTCCTTGCAGGACCTTTTTTCTGTTTCCGTCCAGGCAGACTGTCAGCTCATCCACCTTTATACCGGCCATCATACCTTCACCGGAAACATCACTGAAAAAAATAGGTATAATTTTCCCATGGGGAGTACCAGATACAAAATCCTCCACCTGTTTTTGCTGTTCTTCTTCCATACATACCCTGAAAAAATCATATTCGCACATTACAACAGGCCTATTACCCAAAATATCCCTGACTTTAAAGCCTGTGTCGTAAAAAGCAGTGCCGCTGACACTTTTTCCGTTCAGGGTTATGATTACCGGGTAGGTCAGTCTTTTATCTGTATGGGAGTACAGCATCTCAACCGCCGTAATAGCTCCGTATACCGCAAATATACACGCAGCCAGCAGGACGGGATTTATGTTGAAATAATAGTTGAGGTTATTTATGTAAACTGTCGGGCTGTTCTGAAACACTGCCATAAGAAAACCTGACAGCAGCAGGTTTGCCGCCATAAGGCTGGCGCAGTTCCTCACAAACACAGCCAGCGAGCCAAATCCAAAAGCACAAAGACAGCAGCATATCACAGATGCGGTTTTTATCATAAAGGAAAACGGAATGTTCTGAGGCAGGAATATTGACAGCGAAAACAAAGCTCCTGTAACAGAGGCCGCTATTGCCCTTTTCCTTTCCATGCCTATACCGGCAATAGCTGCGGTTATTTTCAAAAGAAAATAATTCACCAGCAGGTTGGTTATTATCAGCATATCCAAATATACCGTTATCTTCACTTTATCACCCGATTATAATTTTATTACTGTCGGTGCGCGAAATATGCAGATTTTTGTAAAACAAAAATAAGGCTGCAGCAGCAGCCTTATTTTATAAGTAATATCAATATATTTTAAGCTTCGGCAGCATCGCTTCTCTGAACATAAGCTCTGCCTTTCCAGCCGCCGGTAAGGAATCTGATGGTATTTACCGCCAAGGCTGTTGCCCAGCCGCTGATCATACCTGCCCATATGGAGATTTCTCCGAAAGACAGTATGTAAACCATCACATAGGTTGCGGGGATACGCACAAACACCATGCACAAGCTGGCAAACATTGAAAATCCTGTATCGCCTACGCCGCGGTGGAACTGGTTCAATGCCTGGAACAGGCCGAAAACAAACAAGAACTTAGCGCTGAAATCTATACCCATAACGCCCAGTTTTACTACATCCGGGTCATTGGCAAGACCGAACAGGTCGATCAGTTTTGGCGCAACAAAGGGCAGTATGAATGCCATGGCAAAAGAGAATATAAGCTGCATTACCATGGTGGCTTTTACACCATCGATAGCTCTCTTTTCCTTGCCGGCACCAATATTCTGGCCTGAGTACATGGATAACGCCATTGCGAAGTTCATCAAAGGCATTGTTACAAAGTTTTCAATTCTGCTGGATACACCGAACGCAGCCATCATATCCGCACCGAAAGAGTTAACGAACGACTGTACAAACAGCATGCTGATAGAAACGATAGACTGCTGAACAGCAGAGGGCAGACCATAGTTTATTATGGCACCGATAATGGTTTTGTCAAAAATCCATTCACTTTTATGCAGCCGGAAAATCTGTACTCTTTTGCCAACATAGAGATGACACAGTATACCGCTGACCAGCTGTGCAATAAGGGTAGCCCATGCAACACCGGCAACACCCATGCCGAAAAACGCAACAAAAATATAGTCCAGCACAATGTTGATAACACAGGCAACAATCAGGAAATACAAAGGTGTTTTACTGTCGCCGATTGCACGCAGAACAGATGCGTACATGTTGTACAAAAACATGGCCGGCAAGCCCAGGAACATTATTCTCAAATATGTAGTGGCACCGTCCATTATCTCAGCAGGTGTACCCATCATATTAAGCAACGGTCTGGAAATAACCACACCGAAAAGACCCAGGACCACAGCCAGAGCTATAACAAATATAAAGCCTGTGGAGAAAACCCTTTTAAGTCTTTCGTAATCCCTTGCGCCGTAAACCTGCGAAAGAACAACAGACATACCTGCTGTAAAACCAAAAGCAACAGCGAAAATCAAAAACTGAACACTGGAACTGCCACTGACAGCTGCCAATGCGTTTTTGCCCTCAAAATTACCTACTATAATCTGGTCAACAGTGCTGTACAGTTGCTGGAAAAGGTTACCTATAAGCATAGGCATGGCAAAAGCAAAAATAACCTTTGCCGGATTTCCGCTTGTAAAATCTCTTGCCAAAAAAGCACATCCTTTCTTCGTTTAAAAATATGGGTCTGTAAAACAAGTACAAGCAAATTTTGCTTATATAACAAAAACAATATAATTATATTTAAAGGCGTATATCCTTGTCAAGTATTATTCACTTTTTTTGTATATATTATTTTACGAAATATTTCCACGGCTATTTTAATTCTACCACAGTGACACCGCTTTCGCCTTCTCCGTAGGTTCCAAGGCGGAATGAAGCCACATGGGGATGCTTTCTCAGGTAAGCGTGTATACCGCTGCGCAAAGCGCCGGTGCCTTTTCCGTGAATTATATACAAGGTGTGAAGTTTGCGCATGACGCCGTTGTCCAGGAACCTGTCGACTTCCAGTATGGCATCCTCTACCGTCATTCCCAAAAGGTTTATCTCTGTGTTGGAATCCCTGGCAGAGCCGGAATCCTTCGGTCTGGAAACAGCGGTGCGCGGCTGCCTTGCCGGCTGCTTGGGTTTGGATGTATCAGCGTACAGATCGCTGATATGAACCCTGGTCTTGATAATTCCGGCCACCACATCAACCATTCCGGAAGAGTTGGCCTCTGACTGAACCACAGCAGGCTTATTCAGGGAGGCTATTATGACCCTGTCGCCTTTTTTGACCTTTTCCAGCTTGGGATGCTCCTGTACAGGCTGGTCTTCCGTAACCATGGACAGCAGTTTGTTGGTCTGGTTTCTGGCAATATCCCTGGCTTTTTGCAGACGCTGCTGTGCAGAACGGTTTTCCTGCTTTTGCAAGGCTTTCAGTTCATCGGACAGCTTATAGGCCTCGTCCTGAACTTTCTGGGCACTCCGCCTTGCCCTTTGGGTCAGCATATCTGCTTCCTGCTGGGCTTTGCGTATTATTTCATCGCTTTTTTCCTGCGCCCGCTTTATCTTGTGGCCGGCAGAATCTTTCAGCCTCTCCACCTCTTCCTGGCTTTCTTTCAGCTGTTTTCTCATCTCTTCCAGCTGTGAAAATACTCGGTTAAGGCTTTTTTCCTCTCCGGTCAAGTGGCTTTTGGCGTTTTTGATTATCTCGTTGCTTATACCCAGCCTTTTGCTTATGTAAAAGGCGTTGGATTTTCCGGGGACACCCACTATTATCCTGTATGTGGGACGCAGTGATTCCGTGTCAAATTCACAGCTGGCATTCTGCACGCCATCTGTTTCCAAGGCAAATATTTTCAGTTCGCCGTAGTGGGTTGTGGCAATTATCTTTGCCCCCTGTCTGCGCAGCTGTTCAATTATACTCAGAGCCAGAGCAGCACCTTCCGCCGGGTCTGTACCGGCGCCCAGTTCGTCCATGAGCACCAGACTTTTTTCGTCGGCTATATCCAGTATCCTGGCAATGTTTGTCATGTGCCCGGAAAAGGTGGACAGGCTTTGCTGTATGCTCTGTTCATCGCCTATATCCGCAAGGATGTTTTCAAACACGCATACCGAACTGCTTTCGTGCGCCGGTATCATAAGGCCGCTGGCAGCCATGGCGCACAACAGGCCGGCTGTTTTCAGCGTAACTGTTTTACCGCCGGTGTTGGGGCCGGTCACAATCATGGTGTCGTAATCAAAACCAAGATTTATATCAATAGGCACCACTTTGTCCTTTTCGATAAGGGGGTGTCTGGCTTTTACCAGGTTAAACTGCAAACCGTCGTTTACTTTGGGCATTACCGCCTGCATGTTTATGGCCAGTTTTGCCTTGGCAATGCACATGTCAATTTCCAGCAGCTTGTTGTAACTGTCCATAAAAAACCGCTCTGTGGAAGCAATCATGCCGGAGAATTTCATCAGGATTTTGTTTATCTCTTCCTGTTCCAGGTTGTACAGCTGCATGACACGGTTGTTGAGTTCCACAATTGCGGACGGCTCGATGAAAAAAGTGGAGCCGGAGGCCGAAACATCATGTACAACACCCTGTATCTCATTTTTGTATTCAGCCTTTACCGGGATTACAAATTTGTTCTGTCTTATTGTAACCACGGCTTCCTGCAAGTATTTCTGATAAGTCCGGCTGCGTATTATGCTGTCCAGCTTATCCCTTACGGCGCTTTCGGTTTGTTTTATCCTGCGGCGCACATCATACAGCCCGTCGCTGGCGGAATCCGCCACCTGGTTGTCTGACAGGATGGCGTCAAATATTGCCTTTTCCAGCTGTTCATTTTCCCATATTGAAGAAAATGTCCAGTCCAGTATTTCGCTGTTCCTGTCATATTGAAAATACCATTTTTTTACACCGGTAAAATTTCGGTACATGCGCGCTACGCTCAGCAGCTCTCCGCAGGACAGCATGCCGCCTTTCCGGCTGTGCTGTACCGCCCGGCACGCCCCGGCGGCACTGTCCAGCCTTGGGGCCGAATATTTGTATATATAAGCTGATAAAGTATCCGTCTTTTCCAGCCGCTGCCTGACCCGCTGCCGGTCGGACATGGGTTGTAAATCCAGCGCCCGCTGTTTGTTTTCTTCAAAAACGCACAATGCCGACAACATATTTAAAATTTTGTCATATTCCAGTGCTTTCAGGCTTTTATTCTTCAATCTTATTCTCCTCTCCCGTCATAACGCTTTTTAAAAAGTCCAAAGTTTTATATTCTCCTTTGGTATGATTAAGTACATATCTTTCGCAAATTGCACAAAGTTGATACTTGAACAATCCCGTTATGTTAAATCCGAACATCTTTTCCAGGTCCGCATAGGCCAGGTATCTGAGGGCGTTTACAGTCGGCATTTCGGCTATGTAAAAGCCCCGGTCATAAGGCTTCTGACAGCTGTTGCACACGATCCGTCCGTTTTCGGTGTCAAAGTAAAACAGTTCCGCCTCGTATTTGGCGCATCTTTTACACCCGACCAGGTCCGGCCTGTAACCTGTATCGCACATAAGGCGCATTTCAAAGGCCGCCTTGCACAGGTCCACCGGCCACCTTTTGTTGCACATTACATGGAGCATGTTCAGAAACAGGCGCAATATCTCGTTGTTCATATCGTCCGGCACACTGACCTCGCACACCAGTTCTGACATATACATGGCCAGCGCCAGGTATTCTATATTCTCGCTCAGCCGGTGAAAAACATGTTTTACTTCCGCCTCGTTAAGCTGATAAAGTTCTGATGAACGGGACCGGAAAACCACAAATTCACTGTACGCAAACAGACTTACAGCGCTATGAAATTTGTTTTTCAATCTCATAGCGCCTTTTACATAAATATTTATCACACCAAGCTCTCTGGATAAAACCGTTATTATTTTATCGCTCTCCTTGGTTTTTACCTCTTTCAGGACTATCCCGGTTATTTTCTGCGTCTGATAAGCCATATTCTTCCTTTGTACCGTCCGTTTTCACCATGCTGGCACGATATTTAAGATAATCTTCCACGCTTCCGCTCTGCAAAAATTTTTGCCAATAATCCACGCTCATAAGACTCTCCTTTGCGCTTGTGATACAAAATATTGTACACGCAAAAGGCCGGTTTATAAGTGGAAAAATAAACCGTTATTCGTCTTTGAACCCGAAATCGTTCAGAATATAGTTGGAATCGCGCCAGTCTTCCTTTACTTTCACCCAGCATTGCAGGTTGACTTTGGCATCCAAAAAAGCCTCTATATCAACCCTTGCCCGGGACGCAATTTTTTTAAGCATGGCGCCCTGTTTGCCTATAATCATGCCCTTGTGGCTTTTTTTCTCACAGTATATTACCACGCTGATGTCTATAATTCTCCTGCCGGCGCGCTCTTTGAAGGCTTCGACCTCCACATTCGTGCCATGGGGTATTTCGTCACGCATATTCAGCAACAGTTTTTCCCTGACAATTTCTGCCACAATGACCTTTTCCGGCTGATTGGTAATGGCATCGTCATCAAAATAGTGCGGGCCGGGGGCCGCATAGCTTTCTATCTTTTCCATCAGCCGGTCAACGCCGTCGTTTTCCCTGACCGATGTAAACAGCACATCATCAAAAACGCCCAGGCCCATAATGTATTCCTTCTGCCGCCGGGCATCCCGCCGGCTTTTTATGGTGTCATTTTTGTTTATCACCGCCAAGGCAGGCAAAGAACGGCCGGATATATTTTCAATAAGCGCTTTTTCCGCCTCTCCTATTTCTCCGTAAGGCTCAAACAGCATGACAACCAGATCCACATCCGCTATGGCGTTGTGGCTGGTTTTTATCATCCTTTCACCCAGCTTTGTCCTGGGTGTGTGTATACCCGGAGTATCCATAAACACAAACTGTGTTTCGCCTTTGGTCAAAACGCCCGTTATGCTTGTCCTGGTAGTCTGCGGCTTCCGGGTGACTATGGCAATCTTTTCGCCCAGGATAAGGTTCATCAGTGAAGATTTGCCCACATTGGGTTTGCCCACAATGGCCACAAAAATAGATTTTGTATTCTCCATTTATTTCCTCTTTTTCTCAAAATTATCCTTGATTATAAACAGATAAGCTGCAACCGCAAACAAGACAACCGCGGCGGCATTCAGCGGTCTGGACATATAGTAAGCCAGTATACGGGAAAATACGGCCGTATCCCAGAACATCACAAAACCGACAATCACTGCACCCAGCGCCATGAGGAACACTCCGCCGGCAGCTGCGTCTTTGGCTTGTCCGGCAGGCATATAATGGGCTGTATCAGGTTTGTGTACAGCGCGTTCCACCGCTGTGTTCAGCAGTTCCAGGGAGGGTATCAGAAAAACCAGTAATATGACCACCGCCCACTGGGTGCGGTCAAAATCATAAAAAAGCGCCAGCCTCAAAACTACTATCATAGCCACAAGGTCTATCCTTACATTACGCTCTTCCCTGACGCCCAGCAAAAAGCCGTCAACAGCATAGCCGGCGCTTTTTAAAAACCTTTTAATCATCTTCTATAACACCGTAAGATGCGGTTCTGGGCAGGCCCAGTTTTACCAACGCCTGCTCCTCTTTTTCTCTCATTCTCAGCGCTTCTATTCCACCGTTTTCATGGTCATAACCCAACAGGTGATACATGGAATGTACCGTCAGAAAAGCCACCTCGCGCTGAAGGCTGTGTCCGTACAGCTCGCTTTGCCGCTGTGCCTTTTCCAGGGAGATAACTATATCCCCCAGCAGCATGGCGCCGGTTTCCGGGTTAGTGTCATACTGTCCGTTTTCACCCAGCGGGAATGACAGCACATCTGTTTCCACAGGTTTGTTGCGGAACTGTCCGTTAAGCTGGGCAATCTGCCGGTTGTCCACAAATGTGACGGATATTTCGCAGGGCCGGGTTATGTTCTCATTGGTCAAAACAGCATTGCAACTCCTTCTGACAAGTATCCTGATACCGGCAGGGATTTTTATTTTTTTCTGTGTGTTTTTAATCCAAACTCTATTTGACATAATATCTTTTGCCAACCTTTCTTTCCGGGCTGTTCCGTGCTTTTTCCCGGGCAGCCTTTTCATAAGCTTTTACAATATCCTGCACCAATTTGTGGCGCACAACATCTTTTTCCGTCAGCCTTACTATGGCTATATCCTCTATGCCTTTCAAAATCTGCATGGCATCTTTCAGACCGGATTTTTTTTCCCGCGGCAGGTCTATCTGGGTTATGTCGCCGGTGACAACCACCTTTGAGCCCATACCCATCCTGGTCAGGAACATTTTCATCTGTTCTTTTGTGGTGTTCTGCGCTTCGTCCAGTATGATAAAGCTGTCATCCAGCGTACGGCCGCGCATATATGCCAGCGGGGCAACTTCTATAATGCCCTTTTCCAGCAGCTTGGCATAGGTTTCGGCCCCCATCATATCAAAAAGCCCGTCATACAGCGGTCTGAGGTAAGGGTCAACTTTATTTTGCAAATCGCCCGGCAGAAATCCCAGTTTTTCGCCGGCTTCAACGGCTGGCCTTGTCAGGATTATACGGGATACTTCACCGGCCTTGAAGGCTTTTACCGCCATGGCAACAGCCAGGTAGGTTTTGCCTGTACCGGCAGGCCCCACACCAAAGGTTATAGAGTTTTTTTCTATCGCTTTGAGGTAGTCTTTCTGACCCAGTGTTTTGGCCCTTATAGGCTTGCCTTTGGCCGTGAGCAACACCAGTTCCCCGGTGAGCTGTGCGGCCATGCTACCCTTGTTTTCCTGCGCCAGGTCGGTGCAGTATCTCACCGCCTGTTCGTCCAGTTCTGTGCCGCGCCTGTACAGATCTTCCATGGCGGTCAGGGCGCTGACGGTGTTGGACACCGCATCATCACTGCCGCTTATTTTAAAGGATGTGCCCCT
>CASFSP010000028.1 GCA_949297385.1 uncultured Oscillospiraceae bacterium | reverse complement strand
TTCCTTCTTCCTGCAGCACTGATGTACAGCGACCTTGCAGGATAATCATCCCAACTGTCAATATCTTGCGTAAAAGCGTCAGAAACAAAATAATATCCACCGCCGTCAGATAATTTTTCCTGCTCTGCGCTTATTATATCTGCCTGTTCTCCGTCCAGGCATACAAAGCATCCTGCCGGGTCAATAGCTCCGTCAATATATATTCTGGATGGAAATTTTTCCAGGGAAATTTCTTCCGGTTTTTCATAATGCCAATTGTCATTCTTTTTGAATTTCCAGTATAATACTGGGAGGCTGATGTGTATATCAATATTCCGGTCTGCAAATTCATACGGCAGAACCAGAGAGCGATCCCTCACATATTTGTTATCATTCTTGTGACCTTCATCAAAGTTGAAATCCAGGTATGACATATCTGCGTCCACGCACCAGCCATCATCTTTTCTGAAAGCAAAGGATGATTTGACCGCTATGCGGCCCATACTGTCAAATATGTATGGCGCACCCACAAACTGTAAATTAAAATCTTCTATATAACATATATTATATGTCTGTTTGCTTCTTCCGGGGACATCCAGTGTCAATATGTAATATCCATCTTTTTTTATAAGGTTGTCCAGCGCAAGGGCATATCCGTACTCGCTGTTTTTCACGCTTTCATGTATTCTGAATTCTGTGCAGGCTTCACGGTTTATTCTGGAAAATTCCGGCTGTCCTCCGCAATATGTTACTGTCAATGCTGTACCGCCAAGTTTTTTGCGGTCCGCTTTAAAAAACAGCATACCAGGTTTTGTAAACACCTGATATTCCAGCCGGCCCATCACTGCTTTTGTATGCTGAACCGGATAAGCACCGACTATTCCATCTTCCATTGCATGGCCTACTGACAGTGCCTTTCCGCCGGGCAAAATCAGAATATCTCCATTTTGGCAATCAAGCTGGTAAAATTTCACACCCTCTGTACAGTACAGTGGCCGAATGTGAGCCTCTGGAATACATTTTACGTCACTGTCTTCTTTCACCCGTATTATGCTCACATCTTTTGAGATGAATTTTGTTGTGGCGTCAATTTTACAGCTGTAACCGTTTTTATAAAACAGCCTGAAATTCTGCCGCGGTATCTTTGTAGTTTTTTTCAGAGCTTTCTCATCTTCCGTCAGCTGTATGTCAAAGGCTGAAAAAATATTTTCGATACCTATTTCAGCGCATATTTCCTCAGTATAAAGCGATGAAACAGTACTCTCATACAGCCGTACCCTACTGCTGAATACCGGCACTCCGTCAGCGCTTATCTGCCACACCGGATCAGATTTGCAATCATCCAGCCACTGTGTCGGCAATACTGCCAACAATTTATCTGATGACCACATCAGCGTAGGCCTGGATATTCTGTTGGCTTTTCTGCCGGCAGCTGTTTTCCCTGATTTAAAATCATCACTTTTAATTCTTTTCTCCGTCAGCCAGTCGCAGAATAATTTTTTCAGTCTATTGGATGATGAGTAGTACGCATTGTCCCAATATGCGCCATCTATCATCTTCAATATATTCCTCAGCCTGGTTTTGCAGCCTTTTTCATTTACTTTTATCGCCTTGATTGTATGCGCCCTGACATTTGGAATATTTTTTTCGTCACTGCTTTTTATTTTGCTTATCAGGTCATTAAACAGGTCATTGCCGTCCTCGTCCTTCGCATTGTCCAGGCTGCGGGACAGGTCACCGCGCCAGAAACTATACATATAATCAAACAGCTGGTCTACATATTTATCGCAGACAAACGCATGCATACAGATATTCTGCACATAGTCGTTGCCTCGGGAGACATCCACCGGTTTTTCATTTTTGCGCATGATAGCGATAAATCTTTCACCTATGTTTTTCTGCGCATTTGGTGTCAGTTTTATTCCGTACTCATCTTTAAGGCCGGGCCAGAAACGGCCGTCTATATAGTTTTTCTGTGCGGATTTTACCAGTCCAAGGGCAAATACTTTTTCATGCCGTATTTTTCCGTCATTATAGCCGACTATTTTCAAAGCATTGTACATGTATCTTTTCAGTCGGTCTTCATCTTCATCATTTATCTGTATATCACCAATCAGCTTTGCTCTGTCGAAAGCAGATGAAACTTTCCGAAAAAATTTTTCATCATCATTTAATATACTGCTGTTGATACTGGATATAAGACGCGATGTCGAGCCCTGTCTGTACCCGTTTTCTTTTATAAGTCTGTCTGCCCGCAGCTCTGCTGCTGCTTTGTCGTCCGCACCGTCATACACTGCCAGATAAAGGTCGAATCCGCCAGTCCAGCGTTTAATTTTATTAAGATACGCCGCCATATTGCGGTTAAGCACCTTCACAAACAAATCCGGCGAAAACTTTACATAGTCATTGGTGTAACCTTTGCGGCTGATCAGTATATCTCCGAATATCGGAGAGCGGGTATCAATACTATCGTAAAGAGCATCCATATTACCATTTTTGTAACAGCGGTAATACAAGATTATTTTTAAAAACTGCGCCATATTTTCCAGCTTGTACGCTTTTTTGTTATAAAGTAATAACACTGGTCTGATCTTTTGTCCCGGTTTAATATTTAAGACTGATGTGTATTTTACAATGCTGTATTCCATATTTTTCTCCTTTTGTATTTGTTAATAGTATCCGGCCGGTTTTTATTATGTTTTCATACTACACTATCTTGCAACATTTGTCAATAGTATAAACTAAGAAAAATCGTCATTTTGCCAAAATAAATAAACAAAATAATTTCTAGATAATTTTTTAATAAAGTATTTATCGAATTTTCATTTATATAATTAAACATTTAGGTGAATGAGACCTGTGTTATCGTCGTATGATTGCCCCCAAAATTTATTTTATTCGTTTTTTCAGTTTTGAAAACCTTACTTAACAATATTAGATATTTTCAGAATTATTTTAATATTTATTTAATATGATTAAATTTTAATTTAATTATATTAAATAAAATCGGTTATTTTTTTATTTAAAAATATAAAGACCGCTCACGCCATGCCAAAAATTATATATTTTTTGACATTTTTTTGTTAAGTTTATCATGATTTTTAAGGCGCATATAAATCACTGTCAGAGAAGTCTATGCAACATTTATCTAGGTATTTTTCATACAAAGAGATTATGTTATCATAAAAAAAGAACACAGCTGCAAGGCATTTTTTGCAGCTGTGCCCACTTTATTTTGTATTTTATCAGTCTTGCCGTAGTCTTTGCATTATCACTACAAGCTTAGAAAGCCATCAATTCTGATACTCTTTCATAGAGAATACGGCTGTAATGGCTTCTTTTATACCGCTTAAACCATCTGCGCAGGGTATTAAAATATCCTTTACTCCACGATTTTTATCCCACTAAATATTGACAGCCAGTATTTTGAACTTTCGTTTTCTCCGAACGGATGTGGCATATTGATAATTCTATTGTATTTGCTTTCGTTACTCATACCACACCTCCGATCAAATCCATAATCTTATACTTTATGGCCACCAAATTAGCGGCTATATTCAAGCGACGTACTAAAAGGGAATATTCAACAATACGGTCAAACAATTCCATGACTGCTTTTTTTAAAGCGTTGTAGACGAAGTATATTTACACAAGTTGCAGTTCCACGAGCGTGCCCCGGCTGCTTACATCCATAGTGATCTGTAGTTACAGGGACACACTATAAGCTCCACTTCGGTTAGAAGCATTCAAATTCTAAATGTCATATCCGACCGTAAGAACAATATGGTAAGTTACAAGCCCTTTATATAGCTGTGTTTGTTACAGAATCACAACAGATACAATATCATTAAAGTCAAGACTTTTTTCTTTGAGAAAATCGCATCAAACAGCACCTCTACCTTGTTCTTTATCCTTATTTACTTTCCTTTTAATATGCTTTCTACGCAGTATCTATGCTCTCCGTTCATCTCTCGTTTTGTAAATTTATTCCACTTGTTTCTCCTGCTGTTCAAGCCATTTAACCATTAGAGTAGGATCAGCGAATATTGCGTGGTCAATATCTTTATCGTAAACATCGAAGATGTCATTATTATCATCTTCATCCAAGTCATCATCAAAACTAAACTGTTCATCGTCATCTGTATCTTCGAGTTCAAGATCAAAACTAATCCGGTCAATTTCATCCGAAATATTATGATAGTAGATTCGTTCCTCCATCCCGGTATATTGAGGCTCAACGTAGTCATCTCTGTACATCAACTCATAGAACAGTAGATTATTCTTAATCATATTCTTGATATCGTCTCTAGACAGAGGAATATCAGAATAAAGACTCTTTAATATATAGTTAAGCGGCATCAAATTATAGGATGCTTCTTCAAATGATATAGGATGAATACAATACTCACGAGCAATTGCGTAAATGAAATCCTCGAAGTAATTATCACAGGTATCAATGGCGATGTTTTCTACGCCTATCCTCTCAACAACCTTATCCCATTCATATGTGATAGGGAACCAATCTGACAAGATATGGGAGCGGTCTTTATCAGCAAACGAGATGAGATAGCTTTCCTTATTTTTGAAGAATACGATGCTATGTGCACAGTCCCAGTATTTTTGCAATAAACGATGAATATCCGCAATATTTTGACTGCGGCAACATTCAGAGAAATCAGCTGTTGCGGAGTAAATTTGAACATTCTCATCAAGCTCAGGGACAATACCTGTCCAACGCACCTCAACAAGTAGTGATATATTGTCGATTAGCGAAAGCAGGTCACGCTCAAACCGGTTTGTCACCACATCTTTAGATGAGTCAATATATAAAACCTCGCTGGAAGAATGGTTCACATAAACTGGAACGGAGGCAATTACATGGCCAGCTTCAGCGAGTATCGAGAACGCATACTCATAGAAATTCATATTGTCCATGTGATCACCTCCTTAATCTCATCCAATTAATTTTGCAAGCTCATCCTCATAGGAGAGTCCAGCTATTTCCTGTCTAAATGTTGTCAGAACTTCGTAGACCTTATTCATGTAGTCATCTCTCGTAGAGCATCCATCTGTGAACTGCTCATACATCTCTTCTATACCACCGCGAACATAGGAGTGGAATAAGTCCATATTGGCTGCAAATTCCTCTTTTTTGTCCTCTTGAACATCATAACGAAAAGATCGGTCTACACGAACAGTCGGTTCCAATGTAGTTGTCTTATCAAGCAGCATAACCATTCGATATAGAAACACGCAGTTTTCTCGTTCCGTAGCATACGCATCAGCGTATATTCTTGCTCTGTCATCTGAAGTGGTATCACGAGGCGCTGTCCTTTCGTACAGCAACCCCCAGATAGCTGCGTTCATATAGACATCAATGTATCTCTCAAAAATCCTGGCCGAAGTAGAAGAATCGTCTGCCCCCTTAGCTCCCGAATTTTTAGCAGCAAGAAACTTCAGGTATGAAGCGTGTTTTCCGGTGATATTATAGTCATTTTCAAACATTCCTTTTACCTCCTTATTCCAGAATGGTATGGGTTTCGCTTTGTTTCTTCAGCGTGTACTGCTTGCCTACACGAGAGGCCATAACAGGCTCAGCATAACGCCAGTCTTTCTGCATAACAAACATGATGACCTGTTCTGCAATTTCTGGCAACACCTTAGAAATATTTGCGGTATGTGTTTCATCGGCATTGGAGAACGGAGCATCCATTACCAGAGGATACGGTTCGGAAGAAAGATTAAATCCTTCTTCGCCAGCATTTGCGATGAGTTTCTCTTTCGCGAGGGCAACCAATCCTGCAATAAACGCAAAACTCTTTACTCGGTTGGATCCCTCAGATTCGCCAGCCGCAACTTCTTTATCCTCAATGGTGGTAAGCAGAGTAACTTGATACCTCTGGTCAATAGATACCCTTCGGTGTCCATGATACATCTGCTCAAAAATATGATTGACCTTCGTTTCGAGAGCATCACGAATAAATGCTTCTTTTTCCTTGTATGTAGAAGATAGCCAGTCCAAAATTTCTTCAGCATACTGGATGAACAACATGGTTTCCTTGTTCTTGCCAGACACAGCAACTAAGCTGTCATAATTGAGAAATCTCACTTCCCCTTTTTTGAACAACTTTTTCTTTGGCGCTATAACCTCATCACAGGGGTTCGTTTTTATCCTGTTCTGTATCTGGGCATGTTTCAGCGCGGCATTCAGAAATACATATGCCTTGTGCACAGTTGAATATGAATAACCGCTATCTTTTAAATTTTGCAACAATTGAGTCTGAATTATTTCCGGGGTCAGCTGGTTCAGTCTGTAGTGCCCTATTCGCGGCAGTATATGACTTTTCAAAGTGTTTTCATCGCGATGCCAGGATGTCCTTTTCAGCTGATGTACTTTGATTTCATTCAAATACCAAGTCAGAAATGCCTCTACCGTTGAGCCGCCGATTTTTTTTATTTGTGTTGTTTAAGATATAATCATTTTCCAGATATTCGACAACTCGTCTGACAACATCCTTTTGTCTCTGAGAATAGAATCTTTTGTACTTTTGCTTTCCGTTTTCATAGGTTCCGATCTTAACCTGAGCTACCCATCTGTCTCCAGATTTGTACAAACTGTACATATCTTCGTACATTTATACTTTACCTCCACATTTGTTTTAATTTTTGGTGCTAATATTGTCAAGATATTTGCTATAAAGAAACATTAAAGATGTGGATATGACACTGTGTTTAAAGCTGATACTGTCAAGAATGCTTAAAAAAATAGATATTTTCGTATTTTTCACCAGAATTCAAGTATTTTTTCAGTGTTAATTTTTCCTACCCGATTGATAATTTTTGGGAACTCAAAACTTTTATTAGTACATCTATATCGCATAAAATGTTTTTAAGCAAAACAAGCATTATTCTTACTATTTAAAATATTTTTTCCTTTTTTATTTAAAATACAATACTTTTTTTGTTTTAATCAATACTTTTTATGTGAAAGTTAAGTTAAATTAAAATCTCAATTGTTACAATTTTGTAACAATCAAGAGCATTCAGATGATAATCAATTTTAAGTTTAAAATAATTCCTTTTTTCAAAGTCAAAAATTACCGCTTTTTTTACAAAACAGGATGCAGCCAGGACAGATGGTTTATACGCTCAGCGATAAGTTCTGTTTTATCGTCAATCTACAACACATATCTGAGCTACTGTATACCGCATCTTTTTTGAAGGCGCAACCTTATAAAATAATATTTCTCTTATGCTATGCGACACTCGCAGTTCCGAATCGGATGTCATTTTCGCTGCATTCTAAAATGATTTTTTTACATTGATTTTTCTAATCATCAGAATATATCGATTTGCAATGCTATACCGCTCCTTTTACGGATTCTCAATGATGTCATATGAAAATCTTTTGTACTTTTGTCTCATATTTTCTAAATTCTGAGTTTCATTTAAGCTTTGTGTCCCTTCAAAAGGCTGTAAAAACTTTATATATATTCGTATATTTATTTATCTATATCTCATATTTTTTTATTTTCCATTTTTTTGCCGCCTAATACTATCAAATAAATTGCTGTAACGACATGTTTATCAGTATTTTTACCTGTGATTTGAGCGCTTTTATAGGCCTATTTTCGCCTTATTTTTTGGCAAAGATAGAATATTTATAAAGTATGTATATTTATTTATCAGGAATTTCTCATTTGGGCAGTTTTACAGTGTCAAAAAAAGATAAATCGTGTAAAAGAGAGTTAAAATTCTGCAAAAAGCTTATTTTTAAATAATTTCCGGCACTTCTTAGCATGTATCAGATTTTTACAGTCTTATCCATATCATTTAAAATGCTATGTAGCAATAAAGGTGTTATCTAATTATTTACAGTTTATTCATATTTTTTATTGAAAGTGCTACACAATTAACATATTTTCCAATATTATTTCTGTAAAAGTTGTACAAAAAAGGACATTCCTGAAAATCAGGAATGTCCTTTGGTGCCGCTAACCGGACTTGAACCGGTACGATATCACTACCGAGGGATTTTAAGTCCCTTGTGTCTGCCTATTCCACCACAGCGGCATTATAAATATAGCAACATATATTTTACCTTATAGATGCCTAAATGTCAATAAAAAACTGTCTTTGCAATCTGCATGTAAAAAAGAAAAGCCTTGAATACAAGGCTTACTTTTTTACATAAGGCAGATTTTTGTCGTATTTCAGTGACCACATTCTTATGCCGAATATCAGCAGCATCGCGATGGTGGAACCTACAACATCGTCCATATAACCCCAGGACATATAATATACTATGCTGCCGGCAAGTGATGCTGTGGCATAAATTTCTTTTGCCAGTACCACCGGGGTGCGGTTTACCATTACATCACGCAGCAAGCCGCCGCCCACAGCAGACAAGACGCCTACAAAGCACACAAGAAACATATTGTCTGCAAAACCTACATTCACCGCTGTCTGCATACCCACTATTGTGAATATGGCCAGGCCCACAGCATCCAATGTGTTTATTATAAACAATATATCATCTTTGTATTTTGACTTTACCAGCGGCTTATAAATAGCCATAGTGACAAACGCAAAGACCACCGCCATTGCCACATAAACCGGATTGCGGAACATCATCGGAGGTGTGTTGCCCAGGATTATATCACGGGTCATACCTCCGCCGCAAGCTGTGGTGACAGCCATCAGTGTAATGCCCAGCCAATCCAGGTCATAGTCTATGGCCACAAATGCCCCGGCAAAAGCAAAAGTTACAGTACCTATAACTTCCAATATAAATGTCAAATAGAACGACCTCATTTCCAAATATACAAAATTCAGTTTTTACCAAAAATAATACTATCATTTAAAAGGTTATTCGTCAATAACCTTACAAAAAACATTATAAATCTTTGTGCAACTTTTTTATAAACTATCGGTTTATTTTGGTTTTTTATTATGTTATTATATCTTTAAATAATCCTGATTTTCGGAGGTAAAAAATGATTAAAACGCCAATCATTATGGATGTGGATACCGGCATTGATGATGCAATAGCATTGACCGTTGCATTGCAGGCTGAAGCTTTGGATATCAAAGGCATAACAGTGGTTGCCGGTAATCAGACCATAGAAAAGACGCTGAAAAACACGCTGGAAGTGGTGGAATATCTGGGCAGGACAGACATTCCGGTGGCAAAAGGCGCAGCAAAGCCGCTGGTTGCGCCACAGATAATCGCGGAAGAAACCCACGGAGAGTCCGGCCTGGGAAATGCAAAACTGCCGGAAGCTTCAATGAAGCCGGTTGAAGAAGACGCAGTTGCATTTATGCGCAGGGTCCTGGAACAAAGCAGCGAAAAAATCACCCTTGTGCCCACCGGTCCTCTCACCAACATCGCCCTGTTGCTGATGGCCTATCCCCATGTAAAGGAAAAGATAGAAAAAATAGTTGTTATGGGCGGCGGTGCCTTTGAAGGAAACGCCAGCGCCACATCTGAGTTCAATATACTGGTTGACCCCCATGCTGCCAGCGTGGTTTTTGCCAGCGGACTGCCGATAGTAATGTGCGGACTGGATGTGACCATGAAAGCCTATACAACAAAAGAAGACATTCAGGCTGTCAGGGACACCGGAACCAAAGCCGGAGAATTTTGCGCCGATGCTTTCCGGCATTACTATGATATGTATACAAAATACACCCGCCTGCCGGGCTGCGCCGTACATGACGCAGTTACTATAGCCTATCTGCTGCATCCGGAAATGATAACCGTAAAACCTGCAACGGTGCGAGTTGACATTGACGGTGTACATTCCTATGCCTGCACCGCCAGTGATTTCCGCCCATGGAGAGATAAGAGCAAGGACAATGCCCTGGTGTGCATGGATATAGACAGACAGGCTTTTGTAAAGCTGATCATAGATGCGTGCAAAAATTACTAATCAGGAGGCAAAAATGATTAAAAGACCTATTATCATAGATACTGACCCGGGCGTTGACGACACCATTGCCATAATGCTGGCAAAGGCAAACCCGGTACTGGACATAAAGGCAATAACACCTGTTATGGGTAATGTAGGATATGGAGACACCAGCCAGAATGCCATCAGGCTGGCAGATTATCTTGATATTGACTGCCGCGTTGCAAAGGGTGCTTTCCAGCCTTTGTTTATCGAAAGCAAAACCGCCGGTGATATCCACGGCGAAGGCGGTCTGGCCGGCTATACACTTTCCAAATCAGAAAGACAGTTTGACGATTACGCCTGGGATGTCATAAAACAGGAAGCGGAAAAAGCCGGCGGTGAGTTGGAAATTGTTACGCTTGGCCCCCTGACCAACATAGCAATCACCCTTTTAAGGTATCCGGAGATAAAACCGCTGATAAAAAGAATTGTATGTATGGCCGGCGCAGGATATATGGGAAATATGAACGCCTATGCAGAGTTCAATGTATGGGTTGACCCGGATGCCTGCGATGTGGTGTTCAATTCCGGAATACCGGTTGTAATGTGCGGACTGGACGGAAACGACTTCTGCGGACTTACAATTGACGAGCTGAAAGAGTACATGGGCAAAGAAACCAAAATCAGCCCTCTGCTGGATCATATATTCTCCTTCTTTATCAAAAGAAGAATTGCCGGCGGACCGGAAGACGACATACAGGTTATCAACGATGCCATAACCATGGCATATCTTATAGACGAAAAAATCGGCAAGACCGAAAAATACCGCGTGGATGTGGAAACCAAAGGAACCCTTTGCCCCGGCTGGACAATTGTGGACAGATTTGGCAAAAGCGGCAAGGAACCCAATGTGGATGTGCTGGTGTGGAGCGACAAAGCTATGTTCAAAGACATGCTTTTCAAAATGCTGGATTATTTTAAATAATTTTAACAAAACAAAGTATTTATCCTTTTATTGGATAAATACTTTGTTTTTATTTACAGTTTTTGCTTTAGACTTTTTTGAATTTGTATCGGTAGCACAATATTTTACCGGTTTCAAGGTGCAAAAATAGTAAAAACACAGAAATTGTATTTTTGTATCAAAAACTGTTGAAAGCCTTCCGGGTTTCTGCTAAACTTATGTAAGTTTAAGTACGGGTGCCTTTTTATAAAGTGCACCGGAAGGAGAAAATTATTTATGGAAAAACAAAGAATTTTACCGCAGATGACCGGAAGAAACATTCTGTTGGGATTTCAGCATGTTTTCGCCATGTTTGGCGCAACTGTTCTTGTTCCCCTGACCACCGGTCTCAATGTATCAACTACACTTTTAGCCGCAGGACTTGGCACCTTGTTATTTCACTTTTTAACAAAGGGCAAAGTACCTGCTTTTTTAGGGTCTTCATTCGCTTTTCTGGGCGGATATGCACTGGTAGCGCCCAAGCTTCTTGACCCCACCACCGGTGAATACACCCTGGCCAACACCGAAATGCTGCCCTATGCCTGCGGCGGCGTTGTATTTGCCGGATTTATGTATGTCATTCTGGCATTTTTTGTAAAATCTTTTGGTATCAGAAGAGTTATGAGATTTTTCCCTCCTATAGTAACCGGCCCGATTATTATATCAATCGGCCTGATACTGGCTCCCAGCGCCATAAGCAGTGCCGCCACCAACTGGCCGCTGGCAATTTTGGCTTTTGCAATAATAGTTATATGCAACATCTGGGGCAAAGGCATGATAAAAATAATACCCATACTTCTCAGTGTGGTTATATCATATATTGTTGCTGTCATCACAAATCAGGTGGATTTTTTAGCCGTTATGCGGGCCGACCTCATAGGCTCTCCCCTTATTCCCTCATCTTTCGCAAAATTTGACATCAGCGCAATAATAACAATAATGCCCATCGCCCTGGCTTCAATGATGGAGCATATCGGCGACATTGCCGCCATCGGAGCCACCACAGGAAACAACTACATTGAAGATCCCGGTCTGCACCGCACCCTGCTGGGCGATGGTCTGGCCACATCCCTGGCCGGTTTTATCGGCGGCCCCGCCAACACAACTTACGGTGAAAACACCGGTGTACTGGCTCTGACAAAAGTTTATGACCCGGCGGTTGTAAGACTGGCTGCCGTTGTAGCTGTTGTTTTGTCAGTAATTCCCAAATTTGACGCCCTTGTAAACACAATCCCCTCTGCAATCATCGGCGGTGTATCATTCATACTGTACGGTATGATAAGCGCTGTAGGCGTAAGGAATGTGGTTGAAAACAAAATAGACTTTTCCAACAGCAGAAACCTGATTATAGCCGCGGTTATACTGGTCAGCGCCCTGGGCTTCAACAATGTGGGCGGTATAACATTCAGCATACTGGGCACATCCGTTACCCTGTCCGGTCTGGCAATAGCCGCCATACGGGGAATTACGCTCAACGCAATACTGCCGGGCAACGATTACACCTTTGGCCGGGCCAAAGAATAATGGCAGATAATGTCAGCGCTCTTGACAATCCATTATAAATAAAGTAATATATTCAGAGGTAGGCTTTCCTGCCTCTGATTTTTTTGAAAGGCGGTGGAATATGGGACAGACGATTACACAAAACCGTGCTGCAAGACATGAGTATTTTGTTCTGGAAAGCTATGAAGCCGGTATCGAGCTTTACGGCACAGAGATAAAATCTATTCGTAATGGTGCGGTAAACCTGAAAGAATCCTGGGCCGACATACAGGACGGACAGGTTTTTGTATACGGAATGCATATAAGCCCGTACGAAAAAGGCAACATATTCAACAAGGATCCCTTCCGCGCCCGCAGGCTTTTACTGCACAAAAAAGAGATAAACAAACTGGCCGGCAAAATAAAACAGGACGGTCTGACACTGGTCCCCCTTTCCCTTTACTTCAAAAATCAGTATGTAAAGGTTGAGCTGGGCCTGTGCAAAGGTAAAAAGCTGTATGACAAGCGCGAAGCATCTGCCAAAAAGGATGCAAAGCGCACCATCGACCGCGCGTTGAAGGAAAGAAACCGCTGATTTTGTTTACAAGGCCTTGGCCTGTAAATATATGGGGGCGTATTGGATTTCGACGGGGAGTTTGAAGGGAGAGCAGCGAGCAGTGGTGAGGCACCACTTTAAAAGCTTCACAAAAATAAACGCTAATCATAACGAATTAGTAGCTGCTTAATTAAAGCGGCCGTCCAGCCCGGTTTTCTATCGGCCGGGGTCTGGGCGTCATGTAGATAGAGCCCGTGAACAAAGCAAAGCTTTGAGCTTTGTCACGCATTTATGAAGCTACTGATGAAGCGGCCTGTTTGCCGGCCTGCTTCAAAGGGAATGTTATAGACAAACTATGCTCGTAGATACTGTCACGGATTACTTTTCGGACACGGGTTCAACTCCCGTCGCCTCCACCACAAAACTCTGTGCTTTAAAAAGCACAGAGTTTTTATTTTATTATTTATAAAAATAAAAAAGCAGGTATGAAATCATACCTGCTTTTATCCTAATATTTTGTCGAAGTAATCGCCTATTTTATCCAGCCATTGCTGTATGCCGTCTTTCAGTCA
>CASFSP010000027.1 GCA_949297385.1 uncultured Oscillospiraceae bacterium | reverse complement strand
TGGCCAGCAGTTTTTCGTTGGCAGACAGTATCTCCTGTTCAAGGTTTTTCAGCTCTTCTGTGACAAACCTTTCTGCGCCGGCCAGTGTCTGCTTTCTGATAAAATTATCAGGAACCAGGTCCAGATAAGATTTGGTAACCTCTATATAATATCCGAAAACCCTGTTGTAACCCACTTTCAGTTTGGGGATATTTGTCTGCTGTCTCAGACGGGTTTCTATTTCAGCCAGAATATCCATACTGTCATTTACAAGATGACGGTTGTGGTCTACCTCTTGGTCATATCCGTCTTTTATGATACCGCCGTCCTTTGTGGTTACAGGCGGATTTTCCACTATTGCGCTGTCAAGAAGACTGCCCAGCCGGCTGAGCGGGTCTATCTGACTGTTTAAATTTGATATCAGGCTGTCATCACTGCGCGCGAGGACTTCTTTCAGTGGCGCAATGGCTTTTATGGATTGGGAAAGGGAGAAAACATCCCTGGGGCCGGCACTTCCGAAGGTGGCGCGGGTACACAGCCTTTCGATGTCCTGGATATTTTTAAGGTGTGTCTGGGCATCCATACGGATTATCGGATTTTTGTTGAAAAATTCAACAGCGTTCAGCCTGGCATTTATCTCGTTGATATTCATCAACGGAGCTGAAAGAATTTTTCTCAGCATCCTTTTGCCAAAGCTGGTGGAAGTTGAGTCCAGCACCCACAGCAGACTTCCCCTTTTTTCTTTTGTCCTGATTGTTTCAAACAGTTCAAGGTTGGAGGTGGTGGTATAGGAAAGTTTCATAAAGCTGTCCTGGGAATAACTGGTCACATTGTCCAGTTTTTCTACGCCCACCTTCTGTGTCTTTGACAGATAGTCCAGCAGCTGCCACAGACAGCGGGACATATCTATATCAAAACTTTTGCCGGGAAATTGTTTTTTTACTGTTTCATCAACGGCAAAATCGTTGTATTCACCGTCGTCTATAAGTTCCACTGAACAATGGACAACATTTTTAAGATAATCGGTCAGCCATTTCAGCTTTAAAATCCGGGAGTTTATGATTATCTCTTTCGGCATATATTTGAAAATTTCAGATTTCAGGTCATTTTCAAAATTTTCATCAGATATCACCGTAGACTGCATTGTACCTGTGGATATATCGCAGAAACACACCCAGGCTTTGCCGTCGCGGATAAAAATACTTGAAATATAGTTGTTTTTATCTTCGCTCAGCATGCTGTTTTCCATAACTGTTCCCGGGGTTACAACCCTTATGACATCCCTGTTTACAAGGGCTTTTCCCTTTTGGGGCAGTTCTGTCTGTTCACATATAGCCACTTTATATCCCTTTTCCAGCAGGCGCTGAATATATGCTTCACTGGAATGATAGGGTACGCCGCACATAGGCGCCCTTTCTTCCAGGCCGCAGTCCCTGCCTGTAAGGGTCAGTTCCAATTCTTTTGAAGCAAGCAAAGCGTCATCAAAGAACATCTCGTAAAAATCGCCCAGCCTGAAAAACAGTATATGATCTTTATGAGCTTCCTTGATAGCAAAGTACTGCTGCATCATCGGTGAAAGATTAGCCAAAATATTACCGTCCTGTCTTAAAAATTTATAATATGTCTATCAGTTGCCGCAGCCGGAGCAACCTGCGCAGTTTCCGCTGCAACCGCCGGCAGGCAGTTCTACGGCCATGGGGTCACCGCCGTTAATTGCAGCTGTGATTATAGCCTGAATATGCTGTGTCAGCCTGTCAACTTCTGTCTTGCATTCGTTGTATTCTTTCATGCTGTCATTTTCCATTATCTGTGCATACAGGTCTGTTATCTCTGCATACAGCTGTGACAGTTTTGCTTCGTCTTTATCTTTTTTCGCGTCTTCTGCCCTGTAATTGTACTGGCACAGGTTAAATTTACCGATAAGTTCCTGCAATTCCTGATCCATATCGTTCATTTTCTTTGCCTGTTCAAGATATATAATTCTGTCATCCTGCTGCAATTTTTTAGCCAAAAGTTTAAATTCATAAATAATATCAAAATTTTCCATTGTACTTATTCTCCTTATTTTACAAGTTCGGCGGTTAAAGCCGTACCTTTCTTACCTGTTATTTTTAAATTTACAAATTCTCCGGAAAAATCTGTGTCGGACACAAACTTTGCCAGAAAAGTGTTTTCCAGCCTGGCGGTATACATATCGCCGTGTTTTTCCTCCACCAGCGCTTTTACTGTTTTGCCGGTGTAGCTGTCCAGATGTTCAAAAACTATATCCTGCTGGATTTTGATCAGTCTGTTCAGCCATTTTGCCTTCTCCTCATGGGATATATTGTCCTCCATTTCGGCAGCTTTTGTGCCGTTTCTTTTGGAATAAATATAAGTGAAAAGCTGGGTAAACCTTACCTTTTTTACCAGTTCTTCGGTGTCAAGATATTCCTCAAAAGTTTCACCGGGAAAGCCGACAATTATATCACTGGAAAAAGT
>CASFSP010000026.1 GCA_949297385.1 uncultured Oscillospiraceae bacterium | reverse complement strand
TCTCTTTGATTATCGGTACGGTTATATCTATTTCCTCTGCGCTGAGTGTCAGCAGATTGTGATCCATCAGGTTGCCTCTTTCGTCATACAGCAGTACTTCGCTGGTGAAAACAGTCGTCTGGTTCAGCGTCTGCTGCTGTACAGTTGCGGCCACAACCTTGTCTATGGTGCTTACTTTGTATTCCGGGCCTGTGATGGTTATTGTGGACGGTGATGTTATGGGCAGGTCAGCCATATAGTCGCCGGCCACCACAATGCTGGATATGTCAGCCTCCACCGGGAAATCCTTGCTGATAACCTTGTCCAGGCGTATGGTCACGGTGTCGCGGCTGAGAGAATTTATAGAAAAGTTCTTGACACTGGAAGTCTTTTCAGCCGTAAGGGTCACGGTGTATTTTCCGGCGCCGTCAACACCTGTTATGTTGGGGTATACAATTATGTCATCAGCAGTCAGATTGCCGGTTACACTGCGCGGGCCGGTTACCGATACATTTACCGTTTCAATGTCCATTTCTATCACATCCAGCCCCAGGGACTGATATGCACTTTGTCTGTACTGAACATTTATCGGCACATTTCTTATAACATCGGTGTGCTCGTTGTTTACATATACAACCACATACATCCACAGCAGAACAGCCACAACAAAGGAAATCAGAAACAAAAATCTGCTGTCTTCAAAAAGACGGGAAAACTTTTTACTGTTCATTGTTCTTCCTCCTTAAAATATTGCTGGACTGGCTTTTTTCGTTGGCTTCAACAATTGGCTGTATAAATTCTTTTTCCAGCATGTCGTAAAGCGACTGTCTGTCCATGTTTCTCACCAGGACGCCGTTTTTGGCAAAGGAAATTGTTCCGGTTTCCTCGCTGACCACCAGGGCTATGGCATCGCTTACTTCGCTCAGGCCCAGGGCAGCGCGGTGGCGTGTTCCCATATCCTTGCTTATCTCCAGGTTGTCAGACAGCGGCAGAACACATCCCGCATGGGTTATGCGTCCGTCATGTATTATAACCGCGCCGTCATGAAGCGGTGATCCGTCGTAGAATATGGTGCCTATCAGTTCCGGGGTTATGTCGCCGTTTACGACAGTGCCGGACACCTTTATGCTGGCCAGACTGGTGAATTTTTCCATTACAATCAAAGCGCCGGTCTGTTTTTCGCTCATGCGTTCCACACCGTCACATATTCCGGCAATGGCTTTGCGCAGGCGTTCCACCTCCGCCTGTTCGGCTGTCTTTTTGCGGAAAAAGCTGAGGGTCAGCAGGTTGGAGCTGCCCACCTGCTCCAGCGCGCGGCGCAGCTCCGGCTGGAATACCACCAGAAGAGCGATAAAGCCCACCTGCAACAGGTTTTCTATCAGGAATGTAAGGGTTTTCAGTTTGGCCTGGGTGGCAAATATATACACCGCAAAAAACAGCGCCAGACCTTTCAGCAGCTGAAAAGCCCTGGTTTTTTTCAACAGGTTCAGCACGCTGTAAACCAGCAGGGTTATTATTGCCACATCAAGTATATCTGAAAGGCCTATAGACTGCAAAACACTGACAAAAGAGCTTGCAAGACCTGATAAATTCATAGTTACACCGCCTTTTTAATAGTTTAAATGCAATAAAGTTAAAGGTTTGCTATCCTGTAATGATAACATATATATAAGAATTTAAAAAGCAGAAAATGCACATTGTAATAAAATTTTAAAAAAATCCGCTTTTCAGTCGGGAGTTTTCAGCAGGCATACACAGTGGCAGGCTATGCCCAGCTCCTCGCCGGTAAAGCCCAGGCCTTCCTCTGTTGTGGCCTTTACGGATATTCTGGATATATCGGTGTGCAGAGCATCGGCGATATTCCGGCGCATAAGGGGAATGTGGGGGGCCAGCTTTGGCTTCTGGCACAGTATGGTCACATCTATATTTTCCACATCGGCACCGGCGTCAAAAACCATATCTGATACCCGGCGCAGCAGCTGCATACTGTCGGCTCCGGCGTATTTTTCGTCTGTATCGGGGAAATGCTTGCCTATATCCCCCAGTGCCAGCGCACCCAGCAGGCTGTCCATCACCGCATGCAGCACCACATCGGCATCGGAATGGCCCAGCAGTCCCATATCGTGGGGTATTTCCACACCGCCCAGTATCAGTTTTCTGTCTCCTGTCAGTTTGTGTACATCATATCCGTGGCCTATTCTCATTTTGCTCTCCTTTTTCAAATCGTCTTTTGTGGTTATCTTGTAGTTTGCATAATCACCGGGGGTTATCATCACCTTAACGCCGGCTTTTTCAAAAAGTTGTGCGTCATCGGTAATGCTTTCATCAAACCCGTCAGATGTAAGTTTTCTGTATAAATTTACATCAAAAACCTGTGGTGTCTGGGTTATGTACAGGCTGTCCCTGTCCGGGGTAAAGCCTATAAAGTCTCCGTCAGCATGTTTTATGGTGTCCTTTACCTTAACACAGGGAACCGCCGCACCGTGTGCATATGCCGCCCGCACAGCCCGGTCTATCACCTGCTGGCTGACAAATGGTCTGGCGCCGTCATGTATGGCTACCAGGCTGTTCGGCTCTACTTTTTTCAACGCGTTTATCACCGACTGCGCCCTGGTAGCACCTCCTGGTACAACTGCCGCCACTTTGGAAAAACCCAGGACCTGCCGTTGCACCCGGTCTATATTTTCTCCGGCGGCCACAATAATTTTGTCTGTATAATCATTGCTTTCAAAAGCTGCCACCGAATGGTAAACAACAGTATGTTTATCCAGTTTATACATCATCTTGTCAAATCCCATGCGGCTGCCTTTGCCGGCGGCCAGCACTATTGCCCAAACTTTTTTGTCTTTATACATATTTATATGACTGTCCTTTTTTATATTTACAGATATATTTTTCTATTATATAAATTATACAACAAAACCGCCGAAAATACAAAGAAAACAGCACATCCTGCGCAAATAAAAAACCGCCCGAAGACGGCCTTTTTACATCACTCTTATTCCGTTTATGTTCACTTCAAAGCTGAGGGAAAAATAGTCCGCCGCGCGGCGGCACAGAAGCATTCTGGACAAGAATATCTCAAAATATTCTGATATATGACTGATCTTTTCATCTATTGTAAGATGCAGCACTATCTTTTTGTTCTTTTCATCCAGGGCCAGTTTAGATTTTACCACGGCGTAGTTTACCCTGTCGTGTATGTCAAAATTTATTGCTTCCTTGTTTCTTACGCGGCTGCGCCTCACATCGCTTTTATCCGCCAGTATCAGCGCTGCGGCCAGTTCGCTTACAGGGTAAGCGGTGCCTTCGTCATGGTTGCCTATGGCGCACACTATCCTGGCTATATCTTCGGCATCTATCCCCATTTTGTCCAGTATCCTGAATGCCATCACCGCACCGGACTGAGCGTGGTCTATCCTGTTGACTACATTTCCTATGTCGTGCATATATCCGGCGGCTTTGCCCAATACCACCGTGTGCTCGTCATAACCCAGCTTTGACAGTATGTGGCCGGCCACATCGGCGCACCTGGTCACATGAGCAAAGCTGTGTTCGGTAAACCCCAGTTTTTCCAGCGTTTCATCTGCCATTCTTATATATGTTTTAATTTCTTCGCTGCCTTTTATTTTTTCATATGTTGTCATAAATTACCTCTGAAAGTGCAAAGCTTTTTTATTTTATTCTATCACAGCCTGCTGTCTTTACAATACAAAAACCGAAAAAATCATTTTAATTTTACAATGTGCTTATAGATATTGTACAAATTTTATTTCAGCCTTATGTGCTTTTTGTTCAAAAAAAGAAATATTTTGAAGGTGTATATTTTGCCGTTGACATAAAGGAAAAATCGTTATAATATATAGTTGAAAATATCGATAAAAAAATATCAATAAGAGGTGGGAGAATGAACAAACAGATATCAAAACGGACCTTGTATCGCCTGCCTGTATACCTTTCATTATTGCAGGAAAAAGTAAAAGAAGGGGTAGAATATATTTCCGCCACATCAATAGCAAACATCCTGGGATTAAACCATGTTCAGGTGAGAAAGGATTTGTCCTGTGCCTCCAGCGCCGGCAGACCAAAAGTCGGCTACGAGACCAAGGTCCTGATAAAAGATTTACAGAATTTTCTGGATTACAACAACACAAAAGATGCCGTTATAGTGGGCGCCGGCGGCCTGGGCAGGGCGCTGCTGGGGTATGAAGGATTTAAAAGTTACGGGCTGAATATAGTTGCGGCTTTTGATGTAAACAGCGCTTTGTGCGGCAAGCAGATAAACGGTAAAACTATTTTCCATGTGGATAAACTTCCGGAGCTGACCAAAAGAATGAATATACATATAGGTATAATAACTGCGCCGACAGAAAACGCCCAGAGTATATGCGATACACTGGTAAAAAGCGGTGTGCTGGCCATATGGAACTTTGCCCCGGTCAGCCTTACGGTGCCCAGCGGAATAATAGTCCAGAACGAGAATATGGCAACCAGCCTGGCAATACTGTCCAACAAGCTTAACGAAGTGCTGCGGGGTTAGACAAAGGAGATTAAAATATGAACGAAAATTATATACAGTTCAACCGGGAAAACTGCCAGAACTGCTACAAATGTATCAGGGCATGTCCGGTAAAAAGCATTGCTTTCAAAGACAACCGCGCACAGATAATACAGTCTGACTGTATACAGTGCGGAGCCTGCTTTGTGGTATGTCCTCAGAATGCCAAGGTTATAAGGACAGATTACCCGCTGGTAAAACAGCGGCTGAAAGAGGGCAAAAAGGTAATCGCCTCCCTGGCGCCCAGCTTTGTGGCAAACTATCCGGGTTCTAATATAACATCCATGAGAGCAGCGCTGAAAGAGCTGGGCTTTTACGATGTTCAGGAAACCGCCCTGGGTGCCACGGTGGTAAAGACTGAATACGAAAACATACTGAAAGAAAAACAGGCGGGTGTTGTCATATCCTCCTGCTGCCATACACTCAATTCGCTTATAGAAAAATATTATCCCATGGCACTGCCTTATCTGGCCAAAGTGGTCACACCGATGCAGGCACACCGGAGAATGATAAAGGAAGAGCACCCGGATGCATTCGTTGTGTTTATCGGCCCGTGCATATCAAAAAAAGCAGAGATAGAAGAATATGCCGGAGATGTGGACTGCGCCATAACTTTTATCGAGCTCAGCCGACGGCTGAAAGAAGAAGGAGTGGAAATAGATATATTGCCGGAGGAAAGCCGGCCGGGCAAAGCCAGGCTGTTTCCCACCACCGGCGGTATAATAAAAACCATGACACAGCAGCGGGGTATTGACTATATAGCCATAGACGGCCCGGAAAACTGTATCAACGCCATAAAAGATGTGATAGACGGTAATATAAAAGACTGCTTTATAGAAATGAGCTTCTGTACCGGCAGCTGCATAGGCGGCCCGGCGATGGAAAGAGAGAAACCGGCTCCGGTACGCGATGCAATAACGGTAAATTCCTACGCCGGACAGGAAGATTTTGCGGTTAAATTCCCGCAGAGCACATCCAAAAGCCACACATATATGGGCAGCGGCCAGAGACGACCGGGAGCGGCAGAAATTGACCGTATACTGGCCCAGATGGGCAAGAGCGATCCGGCAAAGCGTCTGAACTGCGGCAGCTGCGGATACAACTCATGCTACGAAAAAGCCATAGCCGTTTACCAGGGTAAAGCGCAGATAAACATGTGCCTGCCCTACCTGATAGAAAAATCCCAGTCTTTTTCAGACAATGTAATAGAACACACACCCAACGGAATAATAGTGATGGACGAAAATTTCATCATTCAGCAGATAAACCGGGCGGCCTGTGATATTGTGAATATGCCGGCGCCAAAGGCCATTGTGGGCCTTCCGCTGGACAGGATAATAGATACAGCGGTGTGCGAAGAGGCGGTGGAAAGCGGGCAGGTAATAAAAGACAGGCTTACCTATCTGCCTGATTATGATAAATATGTGTCCCAGACCGCTTTTTACGACAGCGAATACAAAGTCAGCGCGCTGATAATCCGCGATGTGACCGATGAACGGACAGCCAAAGAGCGCAAGGCCCGCACCAATGCCAAAGCGGTGGAGATCACCGGTTCGGTAATTGAAAAACAGATGAGAGTGGTGCAGGAGATAGCCTCGCTTCTGGGCGAAACAGTTGCCGAAACCCAGATAGCCCTGTCAAAAATGGAGGAAACACTGAAAGATGAATAATCTTTTTGCAGAGTCAAGCTGGTCCAGCCTGAACAAATACGGCGAAACGCTGTGCGGCGACAGGGTACAGATACTGCGCGCCGAAGACGGTGGCATAGTTATGGTGCTGGCAGACGGCCTGGGCAGCGGTGTGAAAGCCAACATACTTTCCACCCTTACCAGCAAGATAATATCCACAATGCTGGCCCAGCAGCTGAGCCTGGAACAGGCGGTGGCGGCCATAGCCAAAACCCTGCCCATATGTTCCGAAAGAGGGGTGGCATATTCCACATTTACAATAGTGAAAATATCCCCGGACGGCACAGCCCAGATTATAGACTATGACAACCCCAACACCATAATGCTGCGCGGCGGAAAAATATATGACTACCCTCAGACCAAAAGAAACATTGAGGGCAAGGATATTTATCAGTCGCTGATACATTTGCAGGAAAACGATACATTTATCAGCATGTCCGACGGGGCGCTGTATGCCAGCGACAACGAATTTTTCGACATGAAAAACTGGACCCGTGACCATGTGGCAAAATACTGTGAAAGCATTTATTCGCCGGAAGCCACGGCCCAGAGTCTGTCCGCCTCCCTGATGGATAAAATTTATAATCTGTACGGCAAAGTGCCGAAAGATGACACTACGGTATGCGTTATAAAGATGCGCAGGCGCAAGACGGTGAATGTGATGATAGGGCCGCCGGCGGACAAAAAGGACGACGGACTGATGCTGTCACTGTTTTTCTCTCGCAAAGGTGATAAAATAGTCAGCGGCGGCACCACCGCCAAGCTGGTCAGCGCCTATCTGGGCAAACCCGTTGTCCCGATAGAAAATTCCGGCGATGACGAGGTACCGCCCATGAGCAGTATCGAAGGAGTAGAGCTGGTCACCGAAGGTGTGGTAACGCTGAACAAGGTGCTTCAATACGCCGAGCAGCGGTATGAAAGCCCTCAGCCGTTCCCGGAATATGCCTGCAAGCAGGACGGCGCTTCCCTTATTGCGGAAATGCTGATAGACAAAGCCACCGATATAAACTTTTTCTTCGGCAAAGCGGTCAACAATGCCCAGCGGGCAGATATGGAGTTTGTAAAAATCGGCATGAAGCAAAATCTGGTAGACAGGCTTTGCCGGGTGCTGGAAAAAATGAATAAAACTGTCAAAATATATAAATTTTGAGATAAAGGAAAAGGAGAATAAATATGCAGAAATTTGACACAAAAGTGCAGCATCTTAAATATAAAGTATTGAGAGAGGTTGCCAGAAACGCTTTTAATGACACACTTCTGGAAAATTTTTCCGAAATACCTAAGATAATCATGCCCAACAAAGAGCCTACAATGCGCTGCTGCGTTTATAAGGAAAGGGCAATTATCTCTGAAAGAATGAAAATTGCCATGGGCGGCGACAAGTCCAACCCTAATGTAATCGAGGTTATGCCCATAGCCTGTGACGAATGTCCCATGGGTGGCTATGAAGTAACAGACTCATGCCGCGGCTGTATTGCCAAAAGATGCAGTGATGTCTGCCCGGTCGGCGCTATATCCTTTGACAAAAATCACCATGCCCACATTGACAAGGAAAAATGTGTAAACTGCGGCAAATGCGCCCGGGCCTGTCAGTTCAGCGCCATACACAACAATATGCGCCCCTGTCAGTCTGCATGTAAAGTAAATGCCATTACAATAAATGAAGATCAGTCCGCCGCCATAAACGACGAAAAATGTATTGCCTGCGGCGCCTGCGTGTACCGTTGCCCCTTTGGCGCAATCATGGACAAAAGCTACATCATGGATGTTATCAACATGATCAAAGCCTCCAGAAGAAGCGGCAGCAAACTGTATGCCATAGTTGCCCCGGCCATTGCCAGCCAGTTCTCCTATGCAAAACTGGGCCAGGTTATTTCCGGTATCAAAGAGCTGGGCTTTACCGATGTAAAAGAGGTTGCCCTGGGCGCCGATATGGTAGCTTTGAAAGAAGCCAAGGAGCTGAGCGAAAAAGGCAAGCTGACCAGCAGCTGCTGCCCGGCTTTTGTAAGCTATATAGAGAAAAACTTCCCTGCTTTGACAGAGTACATTTCCCACAACCTGTCACCTATGGCAGAGCTGGGCAAGTTTATCAAGGAGCAAGATCCGGATGCAAAAGTTGTATTTATCGGCCCCTGCACAGCCAAAAAAGCCGAAATCAAAAAAGAGAGCGTACGTCCCTATATTGACAGCGTGCTGACATTCGAGGAATTGCAGGCTTTGTTTGACAGCCGCAACATCGACATCACTGTCCTGGCCGAAGACGAGCTGAACGACGCCTCATTCTACGGCAGAATTTTTGCCCATTCCGGCGGCCTTACAGGCGCAGTGGGCAGAGCCATCGAAGAACAGGGCCTGGATTTTGCCGCATCCTGCGCTACATGCAGCGGTGTTGACGAATGTAAAATAGCATTGCTTAAAATGAGCAAAAATGTGCTGAAAGAAAACTTCATCGAAGGCATGATATGCGAAGGCGGCTGTATCAACGGCAACGGAAACCTCACCCACATGGGCGACAAGGCCAAAGCCAAGGTAGACGCCCACGCAAAACAGGCGGCCGACAGCATGAAATCAGTTGTCAGCAACGCCCACGCTTAATTTTACAAAATATTCTGCCCCATCTTTTACGGCAGATGTTTCTGCAAAATTTCAACAATAAAAAAGAGCCGTGAAAACGGCTCTTTTTCTTTATATTACAAAAAGTAATTTTATACAAAATGTATAAAGTGAACGGCGCTTGCATATCAGCACTTACAATCCCTCAGTCACTGCGCACCGTCCTTGTGCATTTCCAGCGATATGGTGGCAATGCCTTCTTCGGTCAGATAAAAGTCCAGATTTCCGGAAATTTTGCCGTCATCGGCGGAAAATTCACCCCGCATGTGGGCCGGGGTCTGCCGGCTGGCTTTTCCGGTAAGAGGAGAAACGCTGAAATGTCCCACATTTTGCGTGCGGCCTATGGCGGTTGAGTATGGGTTGCTCAGTGCCATATTTTCTTCGTCCAGCAAAAAGGCGAAGGACACCGTTATATCCCGGTGGTTCATGGTTATAGTCACCGCCTTGGTGAAGGAGTCGGAGTCAATACCTGCCAGTGCAATCTCCTTTGTTTCGTCGGGTATATCTTCCACAGAGTAAAAATCCACCGTCACCCGGGCTCCGTCGGTTTCCGGCAGGCTCAGGCTTTCTCCGCCGCTGAATTCTGACGGAGTGAATTCCTGCCATTCCACGCTTATGTCATAGCCTTTTTCCGCCTCGCTCTGCCGGGAATTGTCGGTACAGCCGGCTGCGACCATGCAGAATATAAGCGCAAGGGCCAGCGCTGCAATTTTTTTCATACTGTATGCCTCCTTTTGATAAAAGATTGTTTTCGCTCCACTGTTTAATTAAATTATATCACAGCGCAGATATTCGGTTCTACATATTAAAAAATAAAACAACAGTCACATTTCAGAAATATATAATACTTTTTTGTGCAAACCCACAAAAAACAAGGTGTAATTTATATACCGCCAACGGGCGGTATAGGTGTATATTTATCATAAAGCTATTTAATTTTTGCCGCATGGTGTGTTATACTGTTATTAAAAGGCTGGTGGTTATCTTGAAGGAAAGGCATATTCTCCACTGCGACTGCAACGGTTTCTTTGCGTCGGTGGAACTGCTGTGCTACCCGGAACTGTGGGACAAACCTGTGGCCGTGGGCGGCGACAGCGAAAGCCGTCACGGCATTGTGCTGGCCAAAAACGAGGCGGCCAAAAAATTCGGTGTCAAAACCGCCGAAACACTGTGGCAGGCAAAAAGCAAATGCCCCGACCTGATAATACTGCCGCCCCACCACGACAAATACAGAAAATACAGCAAAATAATCAACGGCATATACCTGCAATACACCGACCTGGTGGAACCTTTCGGCATAGATGAAAGCTGGCTGGATGTCACCGGCACATACCGCCTTTTTGCCGACAGCCCTGCCCGGCTGGCCGACATGATAAGACAGCGTGTAAAGCTGGAAACAGGCCTGACCATTTCGGTGGGCGTCAGCTTCAACAAAATATTTGCCAAATTGGGTTCCGACTACAAAAAACCGGACGCTACCACCGTCATAGATCAGAACAATTATAAAGATATAGTTTTTCCGCTTCCGGTGCAGGATATGATATACATCGGCAAAAGCACGCAGAACGCCCTGAACAACATGGGAGTGCACACCATAGGCCAGCTGGCGGCCATGCCCCGGCATACGCTGGAAGAAAGGTTTGGCAAGCACGGTTTGCAGATGCACAAATACGCCAACGGCCTGGACGACTCACCGGTTACAGCCTACACCCGGGAAAGGGAGATAAAAAGCGTGGGCAGCGGCAATACATTCAGCCGCAACCTGATAAAAATGAGCGACATAAGGCCGGCAATCCTCAGCCTGTGCGAAGATGTGGGCACCCGCCTGCGCAAGCACGGCCTGTATGCCAACGGCGTACAGCTTACCATAAGGTATCCGGATTTTTACACCTTTTCACGCCAGGAAAAGATAAGCTCTACCTGTGTCACCGGAGACATATACAAGGCGGCGCTGAAACTTTTCATCGCTAATCACGACGGCCAGACCGCGGTGCGCGCCCTTACCGTCACCGCCATAGACCTGGAAAAGGAAAAAAGAGTCAGCCAGCTGTCGATGTTTGACACCGGCAGGGAGGAAAAACGGCAGAAAAATGAAAAATTGCAGTCTGCCATTGACAAAATACGCGAAAAATACGGCTCCTCAGCGGTGCAAAGCGCCACGATAATGACCAGCGACATAACCAAAAAGCCAAAGGTAAACCCTTTCGGTTCCAAAGAAGAGTAATATTTTTAATATATATTACAATTTGTATAGTAAACAATGCTGAAAAGCATGAAATATAAGGAGGAACAGAAAAATGTTCAAACTGCTGAAAAACGCTCAGGTTTATGCTCCCGAAAATCTGGGTAAAAAAGATATCCTGCTGTGGGAGGACAGGGTGATAAAAATAGGCGAAGGCCTGACTTTGCCCCGGGGCTTTGATGGCGAAGAAACAGACATGTCCGGCAAAGTTATAATTCCCGGCATAGTGGACAGCCATGTACATATCACCGGCGGCGGTGGTGAAGGCGGCTTTACCACACGCACCAGCGAAATAACCTTTGAAGAGATAGCCGAAGCCGGTGTTACCACCCTGGTGGGCGTACTGGGCACCGACGGCTATGCCAGAAGGGTGGAAGATGTGCTGGTAAAATGTATGGCGCTGAGGGAGGAAGGCTTTGACTGCTATTTCCTCACCGGCAGCTATACCCACCCCATCACCACCATGCGCGGCAGCGTGGCAGAGGATATAATATTCAACGAATACTGCCTGGGCACCGGCGAGGTGGCTCACTGCGACCACCGCGGCAGTATGCTGACATTTGAAGAGTTCAGCCGCATTGCCGCCGACACCAGAAACGGCGCCCGCCTGGCAGGCCTGAAAGGCGTGCTGAACATCCACCTGGGCAACTATCCCAACCCCAGCGATTACTTTATCCGCCTGTGTGAAGAGGACATCACATTCCGTCCCCTTATTGTGCCCACACACATCACCAGAAAAGACTATGTGTTTGACAGCTGTATGAAATTTTTGGAATACGGCGGACAGGTGGACATCACTGCCGGCGGCGACGGCGATGCATCCCAGCATTCTTACGGTTCGGTGGAAGGCCTGGAAATCATATACAAAAAATACGGCAGTCTGGACCGCGTTTCCATGACCAGCGACGGCAACGGCTCCGCCCCCATCTGGGACGAACTGGGCAACATGATAGGTATGGGCAAAGGCAGCTGCAAAGTGTTGCTGGCAGACCTGAAAAAAGCGGCAGACAGAGGCGTTGTTCCCTTTGAAGAAGTGCTGAAAACCATGACCACCACACCGGCGGCAGTTTACGGCCTGAAAAATTCAGCCGGCAGAATTGTGGAAAACGGCACAGCCAACTTTGCCGTACTGGACGCTGACCTTACCCTTGCCCGGACAATTCTCAACGGCAAGACCGTATGGGAAAAAGGCAAAGGCGTGGTGAGATAACGGCCAAAGACAGGTTTGAAAAGGTGTATACCCAGGGTATTATGAACACAATAGAAATCTGGGTGGACAAACAGACTGGCGTTAATTATATGTATTATGGGGCGGGTATTCCGGCGGACTTACCCCATTGCTGGATAAAGCCGGCAAGCCGGTTGTAACCCCGGTTGCCTATGACGATATATAAAAATAAAAAGCGGAGATTATCTCCGCTTTTTATTTTGCCGTAAAAATTACAAAGATTTTTCTTTTTTGGCTTTTGTAAAAAAACAGGGCGGTAAACCTGTATTTTGGACAGACAGATGTTTTTAATCTTTTACAACCCTTTACAGTAACTTGGTAGCCGGCCTTACCTGTGTAATGTATACTGGATTATGCGCAGGGAAATGTGCGCAAAGGGAGGACAACAGTGAACAAAATCAGTTTGAAAAATGTTTTGAAAAGTTATGATAAAAACACGACTGTTATTGAAAATTTAAATCTTGATATACGGGAAGGCAGCTTTACGGTACTGCTGGGCCCGTCCGGCTGCGGCAAATCCACCACGCTTAGGATGATAGCTGGGCTGGAGGACATCAGCGGCGGCCAGCTGTTTATAGACGGCAAAGACATGAACAATGTGGCTCCCGGCGACAGGGATATTGCAATGGTTTTTCAGAACTATGCCCTTTACCCCACAATGACAGTAAGGGACAATATAGAGTTCGGCCTGAAAAACGCCGGAGTACCAAAAGAAGAAAGAGATAAAAGGATAGACCGGGTGGGACGGATGACAGGCCTGGACCGGTACATGAACCGTAAACCCGGCGCCCTCAGCGGCGGTCAGCGCCAGCGTGTTGCCCTGGCCAGAGCCATGGTAAAAAATCCGCAGGTTTTCCTGATGGACGAACCGCTGTCAAACCTGGACGCAAAGCTGAGAACCCAGCTGAGAACAGACCTGATAGAGCTGCACAAAAATCTGAAAAGCACTTTTGTGTATGTAACCCATGACCAGGTGGAAGCAATGTCCATGGGCACCCATATAGTGCTGATGAATGACGGCAGAATAATGCAGCAGGGCAGCCCCCGGCAGATTTACGGTGACCCGGACAATGTATTCACCGCAAAATTTATCGGCACACCGCCCATGAATATACTCACCGCCGCCGATTGCCCCGCCAGCTGGAACGCTCCGGACAATGCCGCTTTTATCGGCTTCCGTCCGGAACATGCCGCTTTCCGCCCATCCGGCGACTGCGTGCGCCTGCGCGGGCATGTGCTGACCAGAGAGATGCTGGGCAGTGAAACACTGTACAAAATCCGCACAGACTACGGGGATGTTCAGGTAAAAGATTTTTCCACCGACGAAACCCGGCGGCCTGATACAGACCTGTATATACCAAGAAACCGCCTGTGCTTCTTTGACCGGGCGGAAAACAGGATAAGGTAAAGGAGAAATAAATGGCAATTTTTGAAAAGAAGGCAGAAAAAAACCACAGCCTGACCCATACAGCTGAAAGCATAAAAGAAAAGTTTTTCAGCGGCAAAAAATCAGGGGCTTCAACCCTGCTGCGAAAAATAACCCCCTATGCCATGGTGCGGCCGGCGCTGTCAATCTTCATGGTTTTTATGACATTTTCTGCCATTTATATGCTGTACATCAGCTTTTTTGACTGGAACATGATAAAGGATATGAAATTTGTCGGCCTGGACAACTATATAAAGATGTTCACCGACCCGGATTTCCTGCTGGTTATGTCCAATACATTCCAGTATATGTTTATGATGGTGCCCATGAGCATGATCCTCAGCCTGGCAATAGCCATGTATCTGAGAAAAAACACCTTCATCAACCGCCTGCTTCAAAATGTCATGTTTATGCCGACAATAGTTTCCCTGGTTTCCATATCTTTTGTGTGGATATGGATTATGGACTCTGACAAAGGTCTGCTGAATTATCTGCTTTCCTTTTTCGGCGTCGAGGCGATAAACTGGCTGGGTGACCCCAAATTTGCAATGTTTTCGGTTGTGCTGGTAAAT
>CASFSP010000025.1 GCA_949297385.1 uncultured Oscillospiraceae bacterium | reverse complement strand
CTTACTCATTTTACTTCTCCTTTTACTCTTTTGACTGTGTTAATATATAATAAACCCTCTGTAAATAGGAATTTATATAAAAAGAAATTCACGCTTAAAGCTTATTTACAGAGGTTTTATATCAAAAATAAAAGTTAATAACGATATTTCAAAGCCAAAAATTAAACACTTTAAAATATTGAATTAAATATTTTGATTATTATACGACTTGAAAATTGAAATATCAATAGATTTTGCCATTTTCTTTGTTTTATACAAAAATATTTATAACAAAGCCCCTTTACTTTGTGTAAAGGGGCTATAAGTGTTATATTGAATTATTCAATGATTTTTACAACAACGCCGGAACCTACTGTTCTGCCGCCTTCACGGATAGCAAAACGCAGACCTTCTTCGATAGCGATTGTTGTGATCAGTTCAACTGTCATTTCAACGTTGTCACCAGGCATGCACATTTCAACGCCTTCGGGCAGTTCGATAACACCTGTAACGTCTGTTGTTCTGAAGTAGAACTGAGGACGATAGTTGTTGAAGAAAGGAGTATGACGGCCGCCTTCATCCTTTTTCAGAACGTAAACCTGGCCAACAAATTTTGTGTGGGGGTGAATTGAGCCGGGTTTGCACAGAACCTGACCTCTTTCGATGTCAGATCTCTGAATACCACGCAGCAAAGCACCAACGTTGTCACCGGCTTCTGCAAAGTCCAGCAGTTTGCGGAACATTTCCAGACCTGTGATTGTTGTTTTGGCTTTTTCTTCAGCCAGACCAACGATTTCAACTTCTTCGCCAACTTTAACTGTACCTCTTTCAACTCTACCAGTTGCAACAGTACCACGACCAGTAATTGTGAATACGTCTTCAACAGGCATCAAGAAAGGCAGGTCAGATTTTCTTTCAGGTGTGGGGATGTAGTTGTCAACAGCATCCATCAGTTCCAGAATGCATTTGTATTCGGGAGCGTTGATATCTGTGGAGTTGGATTCCAGAACTGCCAGAGCAGAACCTTTGATGATAGGAGTATCATCGCCCGGGAATTCGTACTCGTTCAGCAGGTCACGGATTTCCATTTCAACCAGATCCAGCAGTTCAGGATCGTCAACCTGGTCAACTTTGTTCATGAAAACAACGATATAAGGAACGCCAACCTGTCTGGACAGCAGGATGTGTTCTCTTGTCTGAGGCATCGGGCCGTCAGCAGAAGAAACAACCAGGATAGCACCGTCCATCTGAGCAGCACCAGTGATCATGTTCTTTACATAGTCAGCGTGGCCGGGGCAGTCAACGTGAGCATAGTGACGGTTGTCTGTCTCGTATTCAACGTGTGAAGTGTTGATTGTGATACCACGTTCCCTCTCTTCGGGAGCTTTATCGATGTTTGCGTAATCTGTGAATTCAGCGTCACCTTTCAGAGCCAGTACTTTTGTAATAGCAGCTGTAAGAGTGGTTTTACCATGGTCAACGTGACCGATGGTACCGATGTTTACGTGCGGTTTGCTTCTTTCAAATTTAGCTTTTGCCATTGTAAGAATCCTCCTATTTGTTATGGGAAATGTTGTATATAATTTTACCAATAATCACTTAAAAAATCAAGTATTTCAAGGTTTTATTGATTAATCTTTCTTGGCTCTTCCGGCCATAATTGTCTCTGCAATGGACTTCGGAACTTCAGCATAATGGCTGGGCTCCATAGAATAGTTGCCGCGGCCCTGAGTTCTGGAACGCAGGTCTGTGGCATAGCCGAACATGTTCTGCAGCGGAACCAAAGCGTTTACCTGCTGTGAACCCGGACGGGCTTCTGTACCCTGAATAAGTCCGCGACGGCTGTTGAAGTCGCCCATTACATCGCCCAGATATTCTTCCGGAACTGTTGTGGCAACCTTCATAACAGGTTCGAGCAATACAGGATTTGCCTTTCTCATAGCTTCTTTGAAAGCCATAGAACCGGCAATCTTAAATGCCATTTCAGAAGAGTCAACTTCATGGTAAGAACCATCGTAAAGTGTAACCTTTACATCAACTACCGGGTAACCGGCCAAAACACCGGCCTGCATTGCGCCTTGAATACCCTGGTTAACAGGTTCGATGTATTCTTTCGGGATAGCACCACCAACGATAGCGTTGATAAATTCATAGCCTTTGCCGGGCTCGTTGGGCTCGATTTTGATTTTAACATGACCGTACTGACCTTTACCACCGGACTGACGGGCATATTTCATGTCAACATCAGCGTTGGACTTGATTGTCTCACGGTAAGCAACCTGAGGAGCACCTACATTAGCTTCTACCTTGAATTCTCTCAGCAGACGGTCAACGATGATTTCCAGGTGCAACTCGCCCATACCGGCGATGATTGTCTGGCCTGTTTCTTCATCTGTGTAGGTTTTAAATGTGGGGTCTTCTTCAGCCAATTTGGCCAAAGCGATACCCATTTTCTCCTGACCGGCCTTTGTCTTAGGCTCGATAGCAACACGGATAACCGGTTCCGGGAATTCCATGCTTTCCAGGATTACAGGATGCTTTTCATCACACAGGGTGTCACCTGTTGTTGTATTTTTCAGACCAACTGCAGCAGCGATATCACCGGCATAGCATATTTCTATATCCTGGCGGTGGTTAGCATGCATCTGCAAAATACGGCCCATTCTTTCCTTGGCATCTTTTCCGGGGTTGTACACTGTGGAACCCGCGGAAACTGTACCGGAATAAACACGGAAGAAGCACAGTTTACCTACAAACGGGTCTGTCGCAATCTTGAATGCCAAAGCAGCAAAAGGTGCGTTATCGTCAGAAGGTCTGGATGTTTCTTCGCCTGTTTCAGGGTCGATACCTTTGATGTCTTCGATGTCTGTCGGGGCAGGCATATAGTCAACAACAGCATCCAGCAGCTGCTGTACGCCTTTGTTTCTGTATGAAGAACCGCACAGAACCGGAACAAATGTGTTATCTATTGTAGCCTTGCGGATAGCTTTTTTGATTTCATCCTGAGTCAGCTCTTCGCCTTCCAGATATTTCATCATCAGCTCTTCGTCTGTTTCAGCTACCGCTTCGATCATGGCTGCATGATACTCTTCAGCTTTTTCCTTATATTCTTCGGGAATTTCAACTTCCTCAAAACCTTTGTTGATATCAGCATCAAAAACCAAGGCTTTCATTTTTATAAGGTCTACCATACCTACGAAGGAATCTTCGCTTCCCATAGGTATCTGCAACGGAACAGCGTTGCATTTCAGACGGTCTTTCATCATCTGTACAACATTGTAGAAGTTTGCACCCATGATGTCCATCTTGTTGATAAAGCCCATTCTCGGTACTCTGTATTTGTCAGCCTGACGCCATACAGTTTCAGACTGAGGCTCAACGCCGCCTTTTGCACAAAATACTGTTACAGAACCGTCGAGAACTCTCAGTGAACGCTCAACTTCAACTGTAAAGTCAACGTGGCCAGGAGTATCAATAATGTTGATTCTATGGCGATTTTTCTTGATCTGTGCAGGGTCTTTGAATTCGGAATGAGCCCAGTAACATGTGGTAGCAGCAGAAGTAATGGTGATACCTCTTTCCTGTTCCTGTGCCATCCAGTCCATTGTCGCAGCACCTTCATGAGTTTCGCCTATTTTATGGTTTACACCTGTGTAATAGAGAATACGCTCAGTTGTGGTGGTTTTACCGGCATCGATGTGAGCCATGATGCCGATGTTTCTGGTCATAGCCAATGAAACGTCTCTTGCCATTTTTCCTCCTTAGTTTAATGTTACAGCCCCGCCGCTGTGCGGCGGGATTGTGCAAAAGTATATTAATATCTGTAATGAGCAAATGCCTTGTTGGCTTCTGCCATTTTGTGTGTGTCTTCGCGTTTCTTGCAAGCGCCGCCGTTTCCGTTGGCTGCGTCCATGATTTCGGCTGCAAGCCTTTCACGCATTGTTTTTTCGTTTCTGTTCCTGGAGTATGTTGTCAGCCAGCGCAGACCCAAAGTCTGTCTTCTTTCGCTTCTAACTTCCATCGGAACCTGATATGTTGCACCGCCTACACGACGGGCTTTAACTTCCAGCAACGGCATGATGTTTTCCATTGCTTTCTCAAATGTTTCCAGCGGATCGTTGCCTGTTTTTTCAGCTACGATGTCAAATGCATCGTAAACGATTTTCTGGGCAACGCCCTTCTTGCCGTCCAGCATTATGCTGTTAACAAGCTTAGTAACCAATTTTGAATTGTAAATCGGGTCTGCGAGAACATCTCTCTTTGCAATATTACCTCTTCTTGGCACCGTTCTTCCCTCCTTCATTATATTTGATGATATCTTTGGTACTCAAAAGTGTAAAAAAACTTCTGTCTGCTGAAAAGGGGTAAATATATATCTATATAAAGCCCTTTTTGGCATAAAAATGTCATTTTACCGTAATATTCCAGTTAAGGAATTATTTTTTAGCGCCTGCTTTGGGACGCTTTGCGCCGTATTTGGAACGGCTCTGCATTCTCTTGGCAACACCCTGTGTATCCAGTGTACCACGGATTGTATGGTAACGAACACCAGGCAGGTCTTTAACACGGCCGCCACGAACGAGAACAACGCTGTGTTCCTGCAGGTTGTGACCGATACCAGGGATATAGCTTGTAACTTCTATACCGTTGGAAAGACGAACTCTTGCCACTTTTCTCAAAGCGGAGTTAGGTTTTTTAGGTGTCATTGTTCTTACAGCTGTGCACACACCGCGCTTCTGAGGAGCGGACTGGTCTGTAGCAATCTTCTTCTGGCTGTTGTAGCCTTTCTGAAGAGCAGGAGCTGTTGACTTCTTTACCAAAACTTCTCTGCCTTTGCGAACAAGCTGGTTAAATGTTGGCATTTTTAAATTCCTCCTATTACAATTATTATATATGTTAAGGCTGCCGGGAAATCCAGGCATGCCTGAACACAGCACATTAACTGCGCCAAAATGTATTTTACTATTTTGGCGCAGTTATGTCAATAGTTATTTTGCATTAAAAACCTGCAATATCAGTATTTTCCTCATCTTTTTCGGATTCTTCGTCCATATCGGCCACTGTGGCGCCGGCAGGAATAAGTTTACCGATGATAACATTTTCTTTCAGGCCCTGCAGCGGGTCAACCTTGCCGCGGATTGCAGCGTCTGTAAGAACTTTTGTTGTTTCCTGGAATGAAGCGGCAGACAGGAAGCTTTCTGTTGCCAGAGCAGCTTTGGTGATACCAAGAATGATATCTGTTGCTTTGGGTTCTTCCAGTCCGGTTTCGCCGGCGGCAATTCTTGCCTTGATCTCTTCGTCTTTTTCCTTGAAGTCTTTGTAGTCTACCAGGGCTCCGCCGATAAGGCTGGTGGAACCGGACTCTTCGATCTTGACCTTCTTTACCATCTGGCGGACGATAACCTCGATGTGCTTGTCGTTGATTTCAACACCCTGTACGCGGTAAACCTTCTGTACTTCCTGGATGATGTAATCTTCAACAGCTCTTCTGCCTTTGATAGCCAGGATGTCGGCGGGAGCAGCAGAACCTTCTGTCAGGTAAGCGCCCTTTTCCACCATTGCTCCGTCGTATACGGCGGAAGACAGCCTCTGGTCGAAAGGTATCAGATAGCTCTTTTCACAAGGTGCACCGTTGTCGTCAAAACCTTCGATAACAGCGTATGTGCCCTTTCTGGTTTCGTCTATTCTTACGCGTCCGGCAATTTCGGACATGATGGCGATCATTTTGGGACGACGGGCTTCAAACAGCTCTTCAACACGGGGAAGACCCTGTGTGATATCAGCTGCGGAAGCGATACCGCCGGTGTGGAATGTACGCATGGTCAGCTGTGTACCGGGCTCACCAATAGACTGTGCAGCGATTGTACCCACAACCTCACCGACTTTAACCGGTTTCCAGTCAGACAGTGAAGCACCATAGCACTTGGCACATACACCCACATGAGATTTACAGTTCAGCACGCTGCGGATTTCAACCTCGATATCTTTTGCATCATATCTGCCGGTGGCTTCGTCGTATGTGCCGAATGTTCTGATAATTTTGTCTATATCCGCTTTGTCCATCATCTTGTCTTTTGATACGATGACTTCGCCTGTGGCAGGATCAATAAGGTCATGCACAGTATAGCGGCCCAGCAGTCTGTCTGCCAGCGGCTCGATAACGCTGTTGCCATCGCGGATTTCTTTTACTACGATACCGTGCTGAGCACCGCAGTCGTGTTCCCTGATAATAACATCGTGGGAAACATCCACCAGACGGCGTGTCAGGTAACCGGAGTCAGCAGTTCTCAGAGCTGTATCGGCCAGACCTTTACGGGCGCCGCGGGCAGATATGAAGTATTCCAGAATGTTAAGGCCTTCACGGTAGTTGGCCTTGATCGGAATTTCAATTGTTTTACCGGATGTGGAGGCAATAAGACCACGCATACCGGCCAGCTGTTTAATCTGGTTCATAGAACCACGGGCACCGGAGTCAGCCATCATCCAAATGGGGTTTCTGGCATCCATGTTGTCCTGCAAGGCTTTGGAAACCAAGTCAGTTGTATTGTTCCAGATTTCAGTAATGCTTCTATATCTCTGGTCTTCGCTCAACAGACCCATTTCAAACAGCTGACGCACTTCGCTTACTTTCTCTTCAGCTTCGCTGATAAGCTGTTTCTTCTGCGGAGGAATAACCGCATCACAGGCAGCAACGGTGATAGCACCTTTGGTGGAGTATTTAAAGCCCTGGGCTTTGATGTTATCCAGTACAACGGATGTTACCTTTGTGCCGTGGATATCAATACATTTTTTAACAATGTCGCCCAGTTGCTTTTTGCCAACCAGGAATTCTATTTCCAGTTTGAACAGGTTGTCAGGGTTCGTTCTGTCAACATAGCCCAGATCCTGCGGAATAGGTGTGTTGAAAATCAGACGGCCGACGGTAGTTTCGATAAGGCGGGAAACTTTTTCGCCGTTTACCTCTCCGCTGCGGCGGATTTTAACTTTGGCATGCAGTGTCACATAACCTTCAGCGTAAGCCATCAGGGCTTCGTTTTCGTCACGGAATATCATGCCTTCGCCCTTGTCGCCGTCGTTGACCATTGTCAGATAGTATGAACCCAAAACCATATCCTGTGTAGGAACGGTAACAGGTGAGCCATCGGACAGTTTCAGCAGGTTGCCGGAAGCCAGCATAAGGTTTCTGGCCTCGTCCTGTGCTTCTTTGGACAGCGGTACATGAACAGCCATCTGGTCACCGTCGAAGTCAGCATTGTAAGCTGTACATACCAGCGGGTGCAGTTTCAGCGCACGGCCTTCAACCAGAACAGGTTCAAAGGCCTGAATGCCCAGACGGTGCAGTGTAGGCGCACGGTTGAGCAGAACAGGATGTCCTTTGATAACTGTTTCCAGTGCATCCCATACTTCGCTGTTGGCTTTTTCAACAACTTTCTTTGCGCTCTTGATGTTGGTGGCAAATCCTTTGTCCACCAGTTCTCTCATAACAAAGGGTTTGAACAGTTCCAAAGCCATCTCTTTCGGCAGACCGCACTGATAAATTTTCAGTTCAGGACCTACAACGATAACAGAACGGCCGGAGTAGTCAACACGTTTACCCAGCAGGTTCTGACGGAAACGGCCCTGTTTACCTTTCAGCATGTCGGAAAGGGATTTCAGCGGTCTGTTGGATGTGCCGCCTGTTACGGCACGGCCTCTTCTGCCGTTGTCTATCAGGCTGTCCACAGCCTCCTGCAACATTCTCTTTTCATTTCTTACGATAATGTCCGGAGCAGACAGTTCCAGCAATTTTTTCAGACGGTTGTTTCTGTTTATAACTCTTCTGTACAGGTCGTTCAGGTCGCTGGTGGCAAAACGGCCGCCGTCCAGCTGAACCATAGGACGGATGTCCGGCGGAATTACCGGCAGCACATCCAGTATCATCCATTCCGGTCTGTTGCCGGACTGGCGGAAGCTTTCACATACTTCCAGGCGTTTGTACAGTTTAACTCTCTTCTGGCCGGTGGCTGTTTCCAGCTCTTTTGTCAGCTGGGCAGACAGTTCGTCCAGGTCAATTTTTTCCAGCAGCTCTTTTACTGCTTCGGCGCCCATGGATGCCTTGAAAGCATCTTCGCCGTAACGCTCAACCATATCGTTGTATTCGTTTTCGCTGAGCAGCTGTTTGTCCTCCAGGGCTGTAAAGCCTTTGTCGGTTACTATATATGATGAAAAGTATATAACTTTTTCCAGTGCTTTGGGGGTAACATCCAGAATAAGACCAATTCTGGAAGGCACCGCTTTCAGGTACCAGATGTGAGAAACCGGGGCTGCCAGGCAGATGTGACCCATTCTCTCTCTTCTTACCTTTGCCCTTGTGCTTTCAACGCCGCACTTGTCGCAAATCTGTCCCTTATGGCGATTTTTGTTCAGCTTGCCGCAGCTGCATTCCCAGTCTTTGGTAGGTCCGAAAATTCTTTCGCAGAACAGACCGTCTCTTTCCGGTTTCAGTGTGCGGTAGTTTATGGTTTCCGGCTTGGTAACCTCACCGTGTGACCAACTTAAAATCTGCTCAGGTGACGCGATGCCGATTTTTATTGAATCAAAAGTGTTATGTGCCATATTTTAGCAAAACTTCCTTTCTTAAAGATGTCACTGTCCGCTGTGCCCGCTGCACGGCGGAACTTTGAAAGCCATGGATATGTCCTTATCAGAACATATCCTCTTCATCGCTTTCCTGTGTGTCGGCGCTTACTGACGCAAAGTCAGACTCAAAATCTTCTTCCGGATTGTCGCTTACCATAAATCCTTTCAGATCTTCGTCCTGTTCCACCAGCTCGGTTGCAATCTCGCTGGCGAAATCACCCTTGGCGTCATCGTCGTCATAGGTTTGTCTCAAATCAACCTCGTTGCCTTCTTCATCAAGCACACGCACATCCAAAGCAAGGGACTGCATTTCCTTGATAAGAACACGGAAGGATTCCGGAATGCCCGGTTTGGGTATTTCCTGTCCTTTGAATATGGCTTCGTATGTTTTTACACGGCCCACCATATCGTCAGATTTTACTGTCAGGATTTCCTGCAGGGTATAGGCAGCGCCATAAGCCTCCAGGGCCCAAACTTCCATCTCACCAAATCTCTGGCCGCCGAACTGAGCTTTACCGCCCAGAGGCTGCTGAGTAACCAGTGAGTACGGACCGATTGAACGGGCGTGCATCTTATCGTCAACCAGGTGGTGCAGTTTCAGGAAGTATTTGTAACCGACGGTTACCTTGTTGTCAAAGGGCTCACCGGTTCTTCCGTCGTACAGCTGAATCTTGCCTGTTTCCGGCAAGCCTGCCTGTTTGAGCAGTTCAAATATATCTGTTTCTTTGGCGCCGTCAAATACAGGTGTCATAACCTTCCAGCCCAAAGCTTTTGCGGCATAACCCAGATGAACTTCCAGCACCTGACCGATGTTCATACGGGACGGAACGCCCAGAGGGTTCAGTACCAGGTCAAGAGGAGTACCGTCTGCCAGGAAAGGCATATCTTCCTGAGGCAGTATTCTGGAAACAACACCTTTGTTACCGTGGCGGCCGGCCATTTTGTCACCCACAGAGATTTTTCTCTTCTGTGCGATGTAAACCCTTACAACTTCCAGTACGCCGGGTTTGATCTCGTCGCTGTTTTCAGGTGTAAATACCTTTACATCAACGATTGTGCCGTATTCACCATGCGGAACTTTCAGGGATGTATCCCTTACATCGCCTGCCTTTTCGCCGAAAATAGCGCGCAGCAGTTTTTCTTCCGGTGACAGTTCGGTTTCGCCCTTGGGAGTTACTTTACCTACCAGGATGTCGCCGCTGGAAACTTCGGCGCCTATGCGGATAATACCGCGGCTGTCCAGATTTTTCAGGGCGTCATCGCCAACGCTGGGGATCTCTCTTGTGATCTCTTCCGGTCCCAGCTTGGTTTCTCTGGCTTCAATTTCATATTCTTCTATATGGATAGATGTAAATACATCGCCGGAAACAACTCTTTCGTTTATCAGGATAGCGTCCTCGTAGTTGTAACCTTCCCAGGTCATGTAGCCTACCAGAACATTCTTGCCCAGGGATATTTCACCGTGGTCTGTTGACGGACCGTCGGCGATAACCTGACCTTTTTTGATTATATCGCCTTCGCTTACAATCGGGCGCTGGTTGATACATGTGCCCTGGTTGGAGCGCATGAATTTGATTATATCGTATTCGTCGGTTGTTGTTTTGCCGGTGCGGATAACAATTTTGTTTGCGCTTACCTTTTCAACAACACCGTCGTTTTTGGCTATTACAACAACACCGGAGTCATAACCGGCTTTGTATTCCATACCTGTGGCAACAATAGGCGCCTCAGGACGCAGCAGCGGAACAGCCTGACGCTGCATGTTAGAGCCCATCAGGGCACGGTTGGCGTCGTCGTTTTCCAGGAAGGGAATCATTGATGTAGCAACGGAAACAACCATCTTCGGAGATACATCCATGTAGTCCACATCTTCTCTGGGAGCTTCCAGTATCAGGTCGCGGCAGCGGGCGTTTACACGCTCTCTTACAAAGCGTCCGTTTTCGTCCAGCGGCTCGTTGGCCTGGGCTACAACATATCTGTCTTCCACATCAGCTGTCATATAAACAACTTCGTCTGTTACAACGCCTGTGGCTTTGTCAACTTTTCTGTAAGGAGCCTCGATAAAGCCGTACTCGTTTATCTTGGCAAATGTGGCCAGATAGGAAATCAGACCGATGTTCGGACCTTCAGGTGTTTCGATAGGACACATTCTGCCGTAATGTGAATAGTGTACGTCACGAACTTCGAAACCGGCACGGTCACGGGACAGACCGCCGGGACCCAGGGCTGACAGACGGCGTTTGTGTGTCAGTTCAGTAAGGGGGTTGGTCTGATCCATAAACTGTGACAGGGCAGATGAACCAAAGAATTCTTTTATTATGGCCACCACCGGCTTGATGTTGATCAGGCTTTCGGGTGTGATTGTATCTCTGTCCTGCTGGTCCATTCTTTCGCGGATGGTTCTCTCCATGCGGATGATACCGGTCCTGAACTGAGCCTGCAGCAGTTCGCCTACGCTGCGGATACGACGGTTGCCCAGGTGGTCAATATCGTCGAACTGGCCCACATCGTGGGACAGGCAGGTAACATAGTTTACAGAGGCGAATATATCGTCTATGGTGATATTTTTGGGTATCAGTCTGTCGCGGTTTTCAATCATCAAAGCTTTCAGAGCTTCGCTGTCGCCGGCGCTTTCATCCATCAGTTCTTTCAGAACGGCAAAGGAAACTTTTTCGTTGATGCCTTCTTCTGTCAGGTCAAAGCCCACAACGGCTTTGTGGTCAACCATACCGTTGGAAACTACCTTTACAATGCTGCCGTCTTCTTTCTTTACATGCATTACGGCAACACCGTTGTTTTCGATTGTCAAAGCCAGCTCTTCGCTGATAGGTGTGCCCTCTTCGCACAGGATTTCGCCTGTCAGGGGAGAAACAACCATCTCGGCGCTGACTTCGCCGTTAATTCTGTTGGATATTGAAAGTTTTTTGTTGAACTTATAGCGTCCGAAACGGGACAGATCATATCTTCTGGGGTCAAAGAACAGGTTGTTGATATGTGTCTGGCTGTTTTCCACCGTGGGCGGTTCGCCGGGGCGCAGTTTTCTGTATGTTTCCAGCAGACCTTCTTCTGTGTTGGTGGTGGTATCTTTTGCCAGTGTAGCTTCGATTATTTCCTCGTCGCCGAACATGGACCTGATCTCATCGTTGGAGGACAGACCCAAAGCGCGCAAAAAGCTGGTTACAGGCAGTTTTCTGTTTTTGTCTATACGGACATAGAAAACATCGTTTACATCTGTTTCATATTCCAGCCATGCACCGCGGTTAGGGATAATTGTACCGGAGTACAGTTTTTTACCTGTCTTGTCGTGATCCAGCTTGAAATAAGCGCCGGGAGAACGCACCAGCTGAGAAACGATAACACGCTCGGCACCGTTGATAATAAATGTACCGCTGTCTGTCATCTTCGGGAAATCGCCCATGAATTTTTCCTGCTGTTTGATTTCGCCTGTTTCTTTATTCAGCAAACGGATGGTAACTTTCAGCGGAGCAGCATAGGTTACATCGCGCTCTTTGCACTCTTTGACAGAATACTTTGTATGCTCTTCCAGATGGTAGTCCACAAATTCCAGTGCCAAAGTACCGGTGTGGTCCTCTATGGTGCCGATATCGCGGAAAACTTCTTTGATGCCTTCATCGATGAACCACTGGTATGAAGATTTCTGCACTTCAATGAGGTTGGGCATTTCCAGAACTTCATTGATTTTGGCAAAGTTCATACGCTCGGTGGTGCCAAGCATGGTAGGTTTTACAATCGCCATTATTTCTTTTAACTCCTTCATAAATATTATTCAAATAATAGGTATAAAGGCAACGGCGGCTTCCCGTGGACAAGGCACAGAATTACTGCCTTGTTTTTCGTGGAAAGCCACGGACAAAACCGTCGGTTTTGCCGGCTTTTTACAACTTTTTCGCACAGAATTACTACAAAAAACTTGCAAAAAACCAATGGATTGCCAACGCATATTATTTTTTTGTACAATAAGCAGATTTTTCGATATAAAAATTGATATTTCTAACAAATTTTTATAAAAAATCTGCAAAATTGGCATAAGAAGCCATTATTGTGTATTATAGAATTATATCCTTATTTTGTCAAAATGTCAATATGATTTTTGCAAAATAAAATCAGCGGCAAAAACCGCTGATTTTGTTGATTATCAAAGTTTGTCAAAGGTGACTTTTTCCAGTTCCTCGTTGGTTTTCTGGCTTATGCGGGAGAACTCTCGCCTGAACGAACACACCACACCCGGTTTTTTCCATTCGCACACATACCCCGGCTGTATACATTTCACCAGGCTGTATGTGCCCTCTATCGCCTCGATAACCTGTTTCAGGTTTACCTGGTCGGCGGGGCGGGCCAGTTCATAGCCGCCTTTTGAGCCTTTGTAAGATTTTACTATACCGCTTTGCACCAGCTTGTGCAGTATCTTCAATGAAAATCTCAGTGTTACTCCCATTTCTTCGCTTATTGTTCGTGCGTCTTTTCTGCCGGTGGCATTTGCCAGGCAGTAAACTATTCTTACTGCATAATCAGTTTCTTGTGTGATATGCATAAATTCACCTATCTCCCTTATGAGCAGTCATATTATATATACCCTAAACGGTATATCAGTCCAGAAAATCTTTCAGCTTTTTGTTTCTGCTGGGATGGCGCAGTTTTCTCAGGGCTTTGGCCTCTATCTGTCTTATTCTTTCCCTGGTTACATTAAACTCTTTACCCACTTCTTCCAGTGTTCTGGGGCGTCCGTCCTCTATACCGAAACGCAGTGACAGTACTTTTGCCTCCCTGGGAGTCAAGGTGGACAGCACTTCGTTCAGCTGTTCTTTCAGCAGTGTATGGGTTGCAGCTTCCTCCGGGACGGGAGCGTCGTAGTCAGGTATAAAGTCACCAAGGTGGCTGTCTTCTTCCTCACCGATAGGGCTTTCCAGGCTGATAGGTTCCTGGGCCACTTTCAATATTTCACGCACTTTGTCGTAGGGCATGTCCAGCTCGGCCGCCAGCTCTTCCACGCTGGGTTCCTGTCCGTTTTTGTGCAACAGCTGGCTTTGTACCTTTTTCACCTTATTTATTGTTTCAACCATGTGAACAGGTATTCTTATAGTTCTGGCCTGGTCTGCAATGGCGCGGGTGATAGCCTGTCTTATCCACCAGGTGGCGTAGGTAGAGAATTTGAAGCCCTTTGTATGGTCAAATTTTTCCACCGCTTTGATAAGGCCCAGGTTGCCCTCCTGTATCAAATCCAGGAACAGCATGCCTCTGCCCACATATCTTTTGGCTATAGAAACAACCAGACGCAGGTTGGCTTCGGCCAGACGTTTTTTGGCTTTTTCGTCTCCCTGCATAATTCTTTCAGCCAGTTCAATCTCCTCATCCAGGCTGAGCAGCGGGAAAGAGCCTATCTCTTTCAGATAAACTTTAACAGGGTCGTCAACACTGACACCTTCACTGGCAAGGGATTTTTCAAATTTTTCCACATTGCTTTCGGTGAGCACTTCCTCGCCGTCAACATCATCGCCTACATCAACCACTTCTATGCCGGCGGCTTCTATACTTTCATAAAATTTATCCACCTGATCCACATCAAAGTTGATCTCTTCCAAAAACCGGTTAAGATCCTTGCTGGTCAGTTTGCCGCTTTTTTTACCGTATTCGATAAGTTCGGCCATTGTTGTTATTTTCTTTTCTTTTGCGCTCATAAAATACTCCTGTTATTTCTTTTTCCCTTTCAGCAGCTCTATCCTTCTGGCAATTTCTTCCACCGACTTTTCGCCGGCTTCCCGCTGGGACAGTTTTGCTGTCAATAAATTTTCAATGTGCATCAGCACATCTTTTTCGGTTATTATTATATCGGCATTGCGGGCAAATATCCCGGCCAATGTCTGTGCTGCCTGCCGCGGCAGGCTGTGCGCCACCACAGAATAATCCGCTGCCTGTCCGTTCTCAATCAGGTCCCGGCAGGCCGTATATACGGCGCGCATATCGCCGTCGGTAAAATTTTCGGCCGTCAGCCTGTTTTTTACCACATCATAAAGGCTGTTGTTGCGCAGGATTGCGCACACTATCTGCTGCTGGGCAAAGGTCTTTTGCACTGTCGATTCCTTTTGTCGCCAGTCCGCTTTCACATTCCGTGTAAGCGGGTTTTTCAGCAGTTCCTTTTCCTTCCGATAATTCTGTATCCTTCTTTTTTTGCTCCGGGCGCGGTCCAGCTGCAATTTTATCGCCGCCTTGTCCGTGCCTGTTTCGTTGGCCAGGCGCGTGCAGTATACATCCTGCCGTATGGCGTTGTTCAGCGTCGCCAGGATGTCACAGGCCTTGGTCAGATATTCCACCCTTTGTTCCGGGTTGGATATGTCATATTGGCTTTTCAGCTTTGAAAGATTAAAGTCCAGCGCCGAGTCCGACTGGTCTATAAGCATCTGAAAACGCTGCCGGCCGTATTTTTTTATGTACTCGTCCGGGTCTTTGGCACCGTTCATCTGCAAAACCCGCACCGAAACCTCCGCTTTGGAAAACAATTCCATTGCGCGTCTGGTGGCCTTTTGCCCCGCCTCGTCAGAGTCATAGGAGATAACCACCCTTTTTGCATAGTCGCTTATCAGCTTTACCTGCTGCTGTGTCAGCGCAGTGCCCAATGTCGCCACCGCATTGTTGAAGCCCGCCTGGTGCATGGCTATGACATCCATATATCCTTCGGCCAGTATAAATGTATCCTTGCCGGATTTTTTCGCCAGGTTCAGGGCAAACAGACCGTTGCTTTTCTTGAATACCGGTGTATCAGACGAGTTGAGATATTTGGGGCCGGATGCGTCCCCCATTATCCTGCCGCCGAAAGCGATTACATTCCCCCTTAAATCTATTATGGGAAACATAACCCTGTCGCGGAATATATCGTAAACCCTGCCGTTTTTGCCCCTGGCCGCCAGATAGGCGCTGACCATCTCGTCTTCCGAAAAGCCCTTGCCTTTAAGGTAATCCGTAAGGGTCTGCCAGCCTTCATCCGCATAACCCAGGCCAAAATTTACTATCGTTTTGTCAGACAGCTGTCTGTCGCGCAGATATTTCCTGGCATTTCTGCCCGCATCGCTGTTCAAACTGCGGTAAAAAAACTGTGCCGCCAGCTTGTTCATCTGCAAAACCCTGGATTTTACCCTTGCGGCGCCGTCGTCCTCTTCCGGCATGGGCATTCCGCAGTTCTGGGCCAGAAATCTTATGGCTTCTATGTAGGACAGGGAGTTCATCTCCATGACAAACTTTATAACATCCCCGCCGGCTCCGCAGCCAAAGCAGTAATAGCTCTGGGTTTCGGGATATATCATAAATGACGGGCTGCGCTCGTTGTGAAAAGGGCACAACCCCTTGTACAGCCTTCCGGCGCGCTTTAAGCTGACATATCTGCTGACAACATCATATATGTCGTTGCGCGCTGTCAGTTCCTGTATATATGACGGCGGTATCGCCATATTCATCCCCCCTTATCCTGTCTATTATACTGCAAAAATATGATATTTTTGTTACTTAACCTGCCACGCCTTGGGTATAAAGATATTTTCAAAGGTATGGCTGGCAAAATCATCGCTCATACCCTGAATATAATCCGTCACCGCCCTGTCTGTGCCCTCTGTGACAGCTATTTTCTGATACATTTCCGGCATTTTGTCCGGATTTTTGCTGTAATAGGCGTACAGTTCGGCAATCAGCTTGTCCACCTTTTTCTCCTCCACCTTGGCGGCGCTTTCAGTGTAGACATTCCGGTACATAAAGCTGTGCAGCTTTTCAAAATATTCTGCCGTCTGCCGGTCCATGGCTATATCCTCTGCCGAATTTTCCACCATGGATGTGATAAGGCTGGTAATTCTTTCGCTTTTGGAATGTCCCAGGTGTGCCGTACAGTCTGCCGGAAGATCGCTCTCGCACAGGATGCCGCCGGTCACGGCGTCCTCTATATCATGGTTTATATAGGCAATTCTGTCCGCGTATCTTACCACTTTGCCTTCCAGCGTGGACGGCCACGGCCCTTTGGTATGGTTTCGTATACCGTCAATCACCTCTGCCGTAAGGTTCAAGCCTTGCAGGTTTCTTTCCAGGTATTCAACCACCCTTACCCCCTGTTCGTAATGGGTAAAGCCGCCCGGGTTAAGCGCCCGCAAAGCTCTCTCACCCGCATGTCCGAAGGGTGTATGCCCCAGGTCGTGGCCCATGGCGATTGCTTCCGTCAGGTCTTCGTTCAGGCGCAGGGCGCGGGATATGGTACGGGCAATCTGCATAACTTCCAGGGTATGGGTCAGGCGCGTACGGTAATGGTCGCCTTCCGGAGAAATAAAAACCTGGGTTTTCTGTTTCAGCCTTCTGAAGCTTTTGCAATGAAGAATTTTATCCCTGTCTTTCTGATAACAGGTGCGCATGGTACATTCTTCTTCCGGTCGCTTGCGGCCTTTTGTGTCCGCCGCCAGCTGTGCGCGGGGCGAAAGATTGGCCTTTTCTGCCGCCAGCAGTCTTTCTCTTATATTTTCCATATCATACCCCCTTATATACTATATACAGGGTCTATGGCAAAAAAACCTTTATTTTCGCGAAAAATAATTGGAAAATCAAAAAATATCGTAAATTTCCCGGCTTATGTCCGGCTCTCTGCCTTTTGTCAGCAATTTTATCTCATCAACCAGCTTCTGCTGTGTTCCGCTGATCATCCTGCCCTTTATAAAAACCTTGTCGGTAAATTCCGTCTGTAAAATTTTGGCGCCGCAGGTGGAAAACAGATTTGCCAGCCTGTCATACAGCGAATAGTCCGCCTGTATGCTTATATCCACGCACAGGCTGTAAGAAAGTATATCAGCCGCCGCCACGGCTGCCTGGGCCGCGCCGGTGTAAGCCCTGACCAGGCCGCCTGTGCCCAGCAGGGTGCCGCCGAAATAGCGCACCACCACAATAATCACATCTTCCAGTCCGCTGTGGCGTAAAACTTCCAATATGGGCATGCCAGCGGTTTTCTGCGGCTCGCCGTCATCGCTCTGTCTTTCTATCTTTTCATCCTTCACTATATATGCAAAACAGTGATGGGTTGCGTCATAGTGTTTCTTCTTTATCTTTGCAAGATATTCCGCCGCCTGCCGCCGGGTTTTCACATGGGCGATATATCCGATAAACTCGCTCTTTTTTTCATATATGGTGGCGCTGGCCTCCCGGCCCACCGTTTTGTAATCAGCCACAGTGCACCTCTTTTCCGTTTATATACGAAAAAACAGGGCGGTAAAAAATACCGCCCTTGGTTTTTTGTAAATATTAGTCCTGAATGTTGAATCTCTTTTTAAATCTGTCAACACGACCGCCTGAATCAACCATTTTCTGTTTGCCAGTAAAGAATGGGTGGCATTTGGAACATACGTCAACTGTGATGTTTTTCTTTGTTGAGCGTGTTTTGATTACATTGCCGCAGGCGCAAGTGATTGTCGCGTCCTCGTATACCGGATGTATACCTTCTCTCATTTTGTTCACCTCAATTTCCGTGCGATAGGGGTTTCCGTCCTCTATCTTGTCATTAGTTACCTTAAAATATTACCACACCGCAATGTCAATTGCAAGTGTTTTTTTATGGCAAAAAGCGGATTTTTTCAAAATTATTCCATCACCGCTGCTATATCAGCGTCAATTTTTTCCTTGATGCTTTGCGCCCGGCTTTCGCTGTCGCCCTTTATGGAGTAGTAAACCTTGATTTTGGGCTCTGTGCCGGAGGGGCGCACAATCACCTGATGGCCGCCTTCCAGGTAGTATATCAGTATGTTGGCGCTGGGCAGGTCGATATGGCTCTGCCGTCCTGTGGCAATGTCGGTGTGTGTCAGGCTCTTGTAGTCCTCTGTGGCGGTAACTTTCATTGCACCCAGCCGTTCGGGAGTGTTTGCCCTCAGGCCGCTCATTATCCGCTGCATTTTGTCCATGCCGGACAAGCCTTCAAACTGATAGGAGTCAACCTTGTTCAGGTAATAACCGAATTTTTTGTATATTTCCTGCAACGCTTTGTTCACGGATGAGCCTATGGAGGTGTAATATGCCGCCATTTCACTGATAAGCAGTGTGGCAACAACGCCGTCCTTGTCCCTCACCCGTGTTCCTACCAGATAGCCGTAACTTTCTTCAAAGCCCAGCAGGAAGCGGTTTTCTTCACCTTTTTCTTCCAGTTTTTTGATGGTTTCGCCGATGTATTTAAAGCCTGTCAGCACATTAACCGTCTGCACCCCGTGGCTGGCCGCTACGGCGTCCGCCAGGGAGGAGGAAACGATTGATTTTACTATTACCGGATTTTCCGGCATGGTTCCCAGTTCTTTTCTGGTTTTGGCGATATAGTCTGTCAGGAGTATGCCCACCTGGTTGCCTGTAAGCATCAGATAGTCATCCCCTTCTTTTACTGCAATTCCCACGCGGTCACAGTCCGGGTCGGTGGCTATCAGTATGTCTGCGCCGGTCTGTCTGGCTTTTTCCATACCCAGTTCCATGGCCTGTTTGATTTCCGGGTTGGGATAGGGGCAGGTGGGGAAATTGCCGTCGGGCATTTCCTGCTCTTGGACAACTGTTATATTTGTCAGGCCGGCGGCGGCCAGCACATGGCGCACCGGTACATTTCCGGCGCCGTTGAGGGGTGTGTAAACCATCTTCATGGGCGCAGTTTTGAAAATATCTTTTCTCATCATCTGGCCCAGGCACCAGCTGTAATATTTTTCTATAACCTCATCAGACACATATTCTATCTGTCCGTCTGCCAGCGCTTTGTCAAAGTCGGCTGTTTTTATGTCGGCGAACATATCCAGGCGGTTTATCTGCGCCAGCACCTTGTCTGCGCTTTCGCTGGTCATCTGACAGCCGTCGGGGCCGTACACTTTGTATCCGTTGTATTTGGCCGGGTTGTGGCTGGCAGTTACCATAATGCCGGCGTCGGCGCCATACTGCCTTACCGCAAAGGACAGCATCGGTACCGGTGACAGGTTTTTGTACAGGTAAACCTTTACTCCGTTTGCCGCCAGCACCCGCGCGCTTACACGGGCAAATTCGTCACTGCGCAGACGGGAGTCAAAAGAAATCGCCACAGACGGGTTTTCCTTTTCCGCTTTCAGATAGTTGGCCAGACCCTGGGTGGCTTTGGAAACAGTGTACACATTCATTCTGTTGGTGCCTGCTCCCAGAACGCCGCGCAGACCGGCGGTGCCGAATTCCAAGCTCAGCAGAAATCTGTCCTTTATCTCCTCGTCATTGCCCATTATCCGCCTCAGCTCTTCCAGCAGATAATCTTCGCCGACTTTTTCGCACCAGCGGCAGTATTCCTTCTGATACGGCTGCATGTCTTCTTCCAGCGGCCTGTAATATCCCTTTAAGTTTTCTACAAATTTTGCGTATTCTTCTTTTATCATACCATTTACCTCTTTATTGGATTTTATGATATATACTTTTAAAATATAATACCATAAATTATGCTTTACTGGCAATAGAATTGTCTTTTGCAATTGCATAAGCGGTCTTTATATTGTATGATAAATCAGAGGTGATTTTATGTTCGGCAAAATATACAGTTTCGGCGTTATGGGCATCGACGGATATGTGGTCACGGTGGAGGTGCACATTTCCGGCGGCCTGCCTGCCTTCGAGATAGTGGGCCTGCCCGACAACGCGGTAAAAGAAGCCAGGGAAAGGGTGCGCAGCGCCATAAAAAACAGCGGCATCAGCTACCCTGCCAGCCGCATAACTGTAAACCTGGCGCCGGCGGATGTGAAAAAAAGCGGCGCTGTATATGACATGCCGGTACTGCTGGGCATACTGTGCGCCAAAGGTGACCTGCCCCGGCCGGATGCCGGTTTTGCCTTTGCCGGACAGCTGTCACTGGACGGGTATCTGCGCGGTGTACCGGGAATTTTATCCATGGCCATAGCTGCAAAGGAAAAGGGATTTACCCACTTTTTCGTTCCGACGGACAATGCCAACGAAGCCGCAGCGGTGGACGGGCTGACTGTTATACCGGTGGACAGTGTAAAAGATCTGATAGCCCATCTCAAAGGCGAAAAAGCCATACCGCCGCACATATATCAGCCGGCAGAGGCGGCTGAAGAACTGCTGGATTTCTGCGATGTAAAAGGCCAGGAAGAGGCCAAGCGCGCGCTGGAAATAGCGGCCGCCGGCGCCCACAACATAATGATGATAGGCCCGCCCGGCTCCGGTAAAAGTATGCTGGCCAAAAGACTGCCGTCAATATTGCCGCCCCTGACACGCGCTGAATCTGTCCAGACCACAAAAATATACTCTGTCAGCGGCCTGCTGGAGAAAAATTCCGGCCTGGTGACCAAAAGGCCATTCCGCAGCCCTCACCACACAGTATCGGCCGCTGCGCTGACAGGCGGCGGAAACAATCCGCGCCCCGGAGAAATTTCCCTGGCCAACAACGGCGTGCTGTTCCTGGACGAATTTCCGCAGTTTCACCGCGATGTGCTGGAAAGCCTGCGCGCGCCGTTGGAAGACGGTGTGGTGACAATATCCAGGGTAAATTACAGCCGGACTTATCCCAGCAACATAATGCTGGTGGCGGCCATGAACCCCTGCCCCTGCGGATATTTCGGCTGTGAAAACCATGTGTGCACCTGCACCGAAAACAAAAGGCTGGCATATCTGAGCAGGATAAGCGGCCCGATGATGGACAGAATAGATCTGCATGTAAACCTGGAAGATGTGAACTGGGAAGACCTGACCGCCCAGAGCACCGGCGAAAAAAGCCGGCGGGTACTGAAAAGAGTGATTGCCGCCAGGGATATACAGCGGTCAAGGTTTGCCGGCACTGATATAACCGCCAACAGCGACATACCGCCAAAATATATGGACAAATTCTGTCCTGTCAGCCAAAAAGGCAGGCAGGTGCTGAAAAAGGTTTTTGAAAACATGAATTTATCTGCCCGCTCCTATGACAAAGTGCTGAAAGTATCCCGAACCATAGCAGACCTGGACGGCTGCCAGCAGATAAACGAAGAACACATACTGGAGGCGGTGCAGTACCGCAACCTGGACAGAATGCGCTGACAACTGACATTTTCAAATATTTCACATAATTGCAATGTATAATCAAATTGACAAAAAGGCGTATTTTTCGCCTTAATTTAAAGCTGTCACAGGAGGACGCTATGAAAAAATTGTTATCAATCGCTTTAATATTTGTCTTTTCATTGTCCGTTTTTACAGGATGCGTAAAAAATGATGACTCCCAAAGCCAATCACAGTCCTCATCATCAGCCACAACTTCCTCTTCCCAGACCTCATCCCTGCCGGAAGAAAACCCCAATTATGCAACTGTGCTGCTGAAATGGAAGGACCTGGACGGCTACTGGGTAAGCGCCGACGGAGATTATATGCATTTCACCCTGACAGAAGACGGAAAAACCGCTGTTTTCTATATCTATGACCAGGAAGGAAAACTGACAGGCTATGCAGTGGCCGATGCGGTTATGGCTTCTTCCAAGTCTGCCGATATACTGGAATGTACCTACCCCAAAGTAAGCGGAGATGAAAAACTGCCCGGCCTGGAGCAGGAAAGCAAAACCCGGAAATACTCTCTGGAAACCGGCGGAACAGAAAGCAAGTACATAATAATCTCTGAAAAAGAGGGCGAATATGAAAGACTTGCTTTTGCAGGCAAAACACAGGAAGAATTTGAAAAAAATCTGTCAGCCGCAATCAAAACCGCAAAAACTTTGAAGTGATATAATACAAAAGCCGCCTTATGGCGGCTTTTTATTTTGTTTTTTACAAACATCAGAACATAACGCATTGACTTTTGACTTTTGGCTGTGCTATCATAAAATCAGGTTATCAGCGGCACAGTGTTATGCCGGTAAAACATACAGGAAAGGGTGTATTATAATGTTCAGGGAAATGCGAAGGAAAAGGCAGGAACTTACCAAAAAACAGTGTGAAGAAATTTTATGCAAAGGCTCTCACGGTGTTCTGGCTTTGTCCGGTGATGAGGGCTATCCCTACGCTCTGCCCATAAGCTATGTATATGACGGTAAAAAAATTTACTTTCACAGCGCCGCCTCCGGCCATAAAATTGATGCTGTGAAAAGCTGTCCCAAAGCGTCTTTCTGCGTTGTGGACCGGGACGATATTGTACCGGAGGAGTACACCACATATTTTAAAAGTGTGATAGTATTCGGTGATATGGAAATAGTTCAGGACGAAAATGAAAAAATGGACGCCATAAATAAACTGGCACTGAAATATGCTCCAAATGACAGTGAGGCCAACAGACAGGCCGCTATCAGGCGCGACTGGGCGCCGCTTTGCATGCTGGCGATGCGCCCGCGGCATATCAGCGGCAAACAGGCCATTGAGCTGGTAAAAAACAGTGCCGACAGATAAATGTAACATTCAGTTTTTACCAAATAAAACAGATAAAAACACAGCCTTTACAGGCTGTGTTTTTTATTTTATAAATATTTACCACAGTTCCAGGCAAGCGTTATACATTCTGATGTATTCCGCCCGGCTGTTTTTCCAGCTGCAATCCCATTTCATCCGGCGCTTGGTAAGTATCTTCCAGCCTTCTTTATCATGGTAGCCGTCAAAAGCCCTCATGCAGCAGTCATACAGCTCTGAAGAAGAATAGTTTGCAAATGTAAAGCCGTTGCCGTCGCCGTTCATAGAGTCTTTGACGCTGTCCTTCAGTCCGCCTGTCTCGCGCACTATCGGCACCGAACCATAGCGCAAAGCTATCATCTGGCTCAGGCCGCAGGGCTCTGACTTGCTGGGCATAAGGAACATATCACTGCCGGCATAAATTTTGCGCGCCAGCTCGGGTATAAATCCTATTTTTACTCCCACTCTGCCCGGGTGCCGGTCTGCAAAACTTTTGAAAAACTCTTCATAAGCGGTGTCACCGCTGCCCAGCAGCACAAACTGATAACCTCTGTCTGCCAGTCCGGGAAGTACATCTTTCACCAAATCCAGACCTTTGTGCTCAACCAGCCTGGTAACCATTGCGATAACCGGGCTGTCGTCCTCTTCCAGGCCGAATATTGAGCGCAACTCGCGCTTGCACACTGCTTTGTTTCTCACAAAAGCATCAGCATGGTAATTTTTCACTATCATTTTATCGGTTTTCGGGTTGTATTCATCATAATCTATGCCGTTGAGTATACCCCACATTTTGAACTGTCTCTGACGCAAAATCGGGTCCAGACCGTGGGCAAACCACGGATCCAGAATTTCCTGGGCATAGGTAGGTGAAACGGTGGTCACCTTGTCTGCGTTTTCTATAGCGGCTTTCATGAAGTTGGTGTCGCCGTGGTATTCCAGGTGATGCGCCCAGTGCTGGGGCACGCCCAGTAGGTCGCCTATCATGTCCAGCCCGTACTGTCCCTGATACCGTATATTGTGTATGGTAAATACGGTTTTGATGCCGTAAAACTTGGGCAGGTGTCTGTAATAGATGTTTATGTACAAATTCACCAGGGCTGTCTGCCAGTCGTTGGTGTGAATTATATCAGGGCCAAAATCTATATGCAGCAATGTTTCCAGAATTGCCTTTGAGAAAAATGCAAATCTTTCGCCGTCATCGTAATAGCCGTACAGGCCCGGGCGATAAAAATAATATTCATTGTCCAGAAAATAGTATGTCACGCCCTGGTATTCCATCGTGAATACACCGCAGTACTGGTTGCGCCAGCTTAAAGAAACATTGAAACTGTCCACAAATTTCAATTCGTCTATATATTTTTCCTTTATCTGTCCGTACAGCGGCATTATAACCCTGGCGTCAACCCCCTGGGCCGCCAATGCCTTGGGCAGACTGCCGGACACATCCCGCAGGCCGCCGCTGGCTGCAAAGGGAACGGCTTCGCTTGTACAATATAATAACTTCAAATCAATTCGCCTCCTATACTGTCGCACGCTTACCGACAAAAACAGGGTGGCTTTCGTCTCCTATCAGTTTTTTGTCATCGGTAATGGTAACATTTTTATCACAGATAACATTTTCCAGCACAACACCTTCGCCCACAACCGTGTCCTGCATCAGCACACAGTTTCTTACAATAGAGCCTTTGCCTATCTTCACTCCGCGGAACAGCACGCAGTTTTCCACATAGCCTTCTATGCTGCAGCCGTCAGCGGCAATTATATTTTGGGCTTCACTGCCTATGGCGTATCTTACAGGGGCGTCATCACGCACCTTGGTGTACACCGGATGTACCGAGAACAACCGTTTCAAGCTGTCTTTGTTTATCAGATCCAGGTTGGCATCAAAATAGCATTTCAGGCTGGAGATTCTTTTCAAATATCCTTTGTACTCATAGCCGTAGCATGCCACTTCGCTGATGCCCCTCTGAAGAACATCCTTTTCAAAGTTGGTCAGGCCTTTTTTCATACAGTCCTTTATAGTTGCCAGCAGCCACTGTTTGTCTATAACATAGGCCCACATACCATTGTTGGCGTTTGCGCCCGGCTGCTCGTTTATGTATACGCCTGTTACTCTTTTGTCCTCGCCGACCTGGAAAACAATGTTATCCCTTTCGGAACATTCACCGATAACTTCTTTTTTGTATATGGCGGTTATCTGCGCGCCGGTTTCCACATGCTGGTCAAATACATCATTGTAGTCAATGGCGCTTACTATGCCGCTGTCAGACAGCACAACCGTATCGCACCGGCTGGACTCTATAACACCTATTATATTGTTCAGGGCTTCAATTTTTCCTTTATATGCCCGGGTGCCGGCCTCGCCGAAAGGCGGAAAAATTTTCAGGCCGCCTCTTTTGCGCGCCAGGTCGTATTCACGGCCGGAGCCCAGGTGGTCCATCAGTGAAACATAGTTTCTTTTCACCACCAGCGCCACCTCGTCAATGCCGGCACCCACCAGTTCGGAAAGGGTGAAATCTATCATTCTGTATCTGCCGCCAAAAGGAACACTGGCCATCGTGCGCAGCTTTGTCAGTTCGCTGATAGCTTCATCGTGCATATTGGGAAATATTATCCCCATTACTTTATCGCCTTTTACCATTGTTATTTATCCTCCGTAACATCAGCGTATATCATGGCCTTTGCCGGCACAGATACCTCCCGGGCAACTTTTACGCCGTTGCCCAGAACAGCAATTCCCCATTTGTCCATATCTTCCATGTTTTCCGGACGCTGTCCCACTGTGGCGCCCTCTTCCACCACGCAGTTTTCGCCTATTATGGCATACTGAACATTGGCGCCTTTTTTAATAACAGAACCGGGCATAACAATACTGTCACGCACAGTGGCTCCCAGTTCTACGGTTACACTCTGGAACAGTACGGAAAAGTCCACAAAGCCTTCCACAGTACATCCTTCACCCACCATGGAGTTTTCCACTACGGCATCGCTGCCCACATAGTGCGGCGGCAGGTTGCGCGTACGGGAGTAAATTTTCCAGGAGTTGTCCCATACATCAAAGGGGACGGCCGGGTTCAGCAGGTCCATATTGGCCTCCCACAGGCTGTCTATTGTACCTACATCTTTCCAGTAGCCTTCAAAATTGTAGGCAAACAGTTTTTCCTGCTGGGAAAGCATTTTGGGAATTATATTTTTTCCAAAATCATTTTCGCTGGACGGATCCGCTTCGTCTTCCACAAGATACTTTTTCAGTTTTTCCCAGGAGAATATGTATATGCCCATGGAAGCCAGGGTAGAATCCGGATTTTTGGGTTTCTCGCTGAATTTTACAATTCTGCCACCCTCTTCACAGGTCATTATTCCAAAACGGCTGGCCTCTTCCTTGGGCACATCCAGCACTGCAATGGTGCAGTCGGCGCCTTTTTCCTTGTGCCGCGCCAGCATTTTTTCATAATTCATTTTATAGATGTGGTCTCCGGAAAGTATCAGCACATATTTGGGCTCGTATCTTTCGATAAAATTGATATTCTGATAAATCGCGTTGGCAGTGCCTTTGTACCAGTTACTGCCTTTGGCCGTCTGGTACGGGGGCAGAACATGAACACCGCCGTAAAGTCTGTCCAGGTCCCAGGGCTGTCCGTTGCCCAGGTATTCGTTAAGTTCCAGCGGCTGATACTGAGTCAGCACGCCCACTGTGTCCACACCGCTGTTTACACAGTTGGACAGCGGAAAGTCTATTATCCTGTATTTGCCGCCAAAGTAAACCGCCGGCTTTGCCATAGTCTGGGTAAGTGCGTAAAGTCTTGAACCCTGGCCGCCTGCCAAGAGCATTGCTATACACTCTTTCATAAAAAATTTTCCTCTCTTTATTGCTTTTATCAGGCACCCGCCTGTTGTGATACTTTTTATTTGGGAACTGTAAAATAAAGTGTTGAAAGGGGCGGAATATCTATGCTTATATGGTTTTCCCTGCCGTGCATAGCCCCTTTTTTGCTTCTCACTGCCCTTTTGTTTTTTATTCCGCTGCCGCCGTATTTTTCATCGTCGGTGTTGAAAACTTCTTTGTAATAGCCCTTTTTCGGCACTCCGAAACTGTATTTTTTATATTCGGAGCCGGAG
>CASFSP010000024.1 GCA_949297385.1 uncultured Oscillospiraceae bacterium | reverse complement strand
TCCTATGGCGGAGAGAGGGGGAAAGCGATATATCATCTATATAGCTTTTTTTGGTGTGATTACACACCAAAATGGGCTAAAAGCTGACTGATTTTTTAGTTTTTTGTATGCTGTTTTTTTCTGTTCGTGCACGATTCGTGCACGAAGTTTAGTTTTTGAAAAGGTTGTTGAGCATCTGAATAGTTCGTTCTTCCTCGTTGGGGAATAGGTGGGAATAAGTTTTCAAAGTCTGGTCCACTGTTGCGTGGCCCAGGCGTTGGGCTACCTGCAGCGGGGAAATATTGGCGTTGATGAGCAGGCTGGCGTGGCTGTGGCGGAAGTCGTGTATCCTTATTCTTTTCACACCTGCCATCTGGGCGTATTTTCGGTTTTGCAGGTCGATTGATGTGTCGCGCAGCGGAGTATAGTATCCGCAGATAAAGCCGTTTTCGCTCCAATCTTTTACAGCGGACTGCTGGCGCCGACGGTGCCGGGTGAGAATATCTATAAGCGGCCTGGGCAGTCTGACTTTGCGTATACTGCTTTTGTTTTTCGGCGGGGTTTCAATATCTCCTTGTTTCAGCTTCTGGGTTATGGACTTTTTTATATCTATATACTGACTGTCGAAGTTTGTCCAGCGCAGCGCGTGAATTTCGCCTTTTCTGGCCCCGGTAAAGTAGGCGATATTGAAAAATACATAGTAGTCGTAATAGTTGTCTGTGACAGCACAGGAAAGGGCAGCGGCTATGTACTTTTGAAATTCCTCCGGGGTGTAAAAGTCCACCTTTGTTTTTTCGTCATAAGCATTGCGGAAATTATCTACTTTCAGCAGTGGATTTGTGGCAAGGTACTCAGTTTTCACCGCGAAGTTGAGGCAGGCGTTAAGTTCCTTGTAGGTGTTCTTTTTTGAGATAAATGCCAGGTCTTTTTCGTTTATGTAATTTTTCCAGGAGTTGAGGATTTTGACATCCAGCTTTTTGATATTCACTTTGCCCAGAAAAGGAGAAATATGGTATTTGAAAGCGGATTGCTTTTTTGACAGGGAGGTCCGGCGGATTTCGTGCTGAACGCTGTCGAAGTAGATGGCGAACAGCTGATCTACTGTCAGGTCGGCGGTGACCTGTCGGTTTTGCGCCTGCTGTGTGAGTTCGCGCTCCAGGGCGGCGGCTGCATCTTTGCCCCAGGCAACCCTGGTGAGCTGTTTGTGGGCGCCGAAGCTGTCGGTGTAATTTACACGGACTTTATACTTTTGCAGGCCGTCCTTTTTTTCACCGTTTATTTTGTAAATGGGCATAAAAAATCCACCTTTCGTAATCAGGGTATGTCTTGTCAAGCCTATACGAAATGTGGTAAAATATCTCTGTTATGTAGGAGTATGTACCACAGTGTATAGGCTCTTATTTTCAATCCCTCGCGGTGGCCGCCGCGGGGGATTTTTTTATTTAAAGTAATGTGCGGAAAAAATATAATATCAGCAGAACAAAAACAATGATTGCTATTGTTGATTGTTTGAAAAATTTTGGTTTGGGGCTTAACCGGTTGAGATGGTTTCGGTTATAGTTAAATATCAACGGTAAAACAGAAAGGTCAAAAACTGCATAAAATAAGCCGGCACCGATAAGTACCCGTATAAACCGGGTGCCAAGTTTTATATGCCCAGTTGTTGCTGCATAAATCATAACGGAAAGAAATGCTGCACATGCACTGCGCCGGAAGCTGAAACTGTGGTGATATTCAGCCAGTTGTTTTCCGCGTATATAGGCATTTTTTAAACAGTGGTATTTATAACGAAGCGGGTCGCTGTACCTGCGCGGTGGGCGAAATTGCCTGCTCACATTTTCCATTATTACGTCTTCGCCTACTGGGCCGAAATGTTCATCAAGGTCTCTTATAAATTCGTAAAAATCATAAGCGCAACCGGCTTTTGCTATTTGTTCTATTTCCTCATTTGTGGCATACTTGTCTAAAAATTCTATTTCCGGGCCATACATTGCAATCTCTCCTTAAAAATAACTTATATAGCTGATAACTTTAAATTTTTAAAAAGTTTATATTAAATCTCTTTCTGATTCATGTGACGATTGCTGCGGGGATTATTTCTTTTTAGTTTTTGATATTTATAGTACCAGGCTGTATCTGGTATGTACGGAAAACAACGGTCACATGGTTTGGGTTTCAAGAACTCTATTTGAATATAGTTTATGCGTCGTAAATTACTTTCACAGTTGTTATATCGGTGGAACACTGTGCCATCCCGAGGGATATACACAAGAAATTCATCGTCGCCACCTATCAGGTTGTGGGGCAGGCCGTCTTTATCCACATATGCGTGCTCTGGAGCTCCGCATAACTTTAAAGTGCGTGAATTGTATGATATATCTGGTGGAGTGTAATTCACATTTTGCGCTGCAGACCTTGTTCTGCTGTAATTTTCAGAGAAAAAATATTCAGTATCAGCCTTTTTAGGAACGCTGATATTAGGAACGGGGGTTGATTTTGAGGCGGATGACGGAGCTGTTCCATAGGAAGATATTTTATTTGCGTCAGACGCCTTTGTGGGTTGTGCTGCAGTTTGTGTATTAGGCAAAACAGCACCGGAAGGTTTATTGATTTTATCTGGTTTTAAAATCATCAATCCAATAATTGCTCCGGAAAGCAATATCCGAAGAACTGTATCTTTATCCATGAAAAACTGGCTTTGGTTTTCTGTGTTTTCTTTTAGCGGATATTGGATTTCCGGCAGATATTCACTTCTGTCACCGTAATTATAGCTGTTATTATTTTCGTAGCCGTTGCCACCGTGATAACTGTGGTCGGCGTCATCAACAAAATCATAAGGACATACACCGCCGTCATGGCTGTGGGCGGGATAGCCGTGATGATAATGATACTCGCCGTTTTCCCAATCAACATGACCGCCGTATTCATCAGTCGCACCTGGGTGGGCGCAAACCGGTATGATAAATGCATAGTTAAGCATTATTACAATAGACAAAAAACATGCTGATATTGTTCTTAAATTTTTCATTGTTTAAAAGTATCTGACAAAGCCTACGACCTTGCCCAGAATTTTTATATTGTTCAGTTCTTCTTTGGCAAAGGACATGGGGGAAAAGTCCGGGTTTTCGGGGGAAAGGATGATGTGTTCGTGGTCGGGGAAATACACTCTTTTCAGGGTGGCTTCCTCGCCTATCAGAACGGCAGCGGTCTGTCCGCTTTCAACTGTTGGCTGCTGGTGTATAAGCACCACATCGCCGTCAATCAGGCGCGGCCGCATGCTGCTTCCTTTGCATATAAGGGCAAAGTCGGCCGGGTCCTGCGGGTTGACCTCAATATATCCGTCTATATTCTCCACCGCCAGCACAGGTGTACCGCAGGCTATGGAGC
>CASFSP010000023.1 GCA_949297385.1 uncultured Oscillospiraceae bacterium | reverse complement strand
GCATTGTAGGGGATGAGAAAATCCATTTCTGTGTGGACTTTGTCTGCGGACAAAATCATATCTGCCACAGGGCTGAAAATAAATTTTTCCAAAGCCGTTTTGTCCAGCAGTCTTTCCTCTGTCAGCGCCCGGGCGGTCATTTTTGCTATTTCACCGTCCAGGTCTGTCCTGGCAGCGGAGATATCTGCATGCTGGGCAAAGCGGTGCATCGCAGTGCCTTTTTCGGCGGCGGTGGGCCGGCCCTGTCGGATGAAATCCGGCTTGGACAAAGTCAGCTGTGCGCTTTTGGCAATGTCGCTGACAGAAAGTTTTATGGGCAGTCTGGTCCTGGCGGCGTGGGGATAAACAAAGGTGAAAGCCGCTGCTATTTTCTGCCGGTCAATGTCAATGCTCTGCCGGGCCTGCCGCGCGCTTTCCTGCCGCTGTATGTCATACCGGCAATGAAGATTTATGTCTATGGACGGCGGTATATTGCTGTCCTCTGTGCCGTAGCTGTATTCGCAGGCTATGGCAGGATGGTGTGCCAGCGCATACAGCACCCATATAATGGGGGAAACAGCCTGTCGCAGCTGCCGCGGATGAGGCCTTTGACCTATAAGTGCCACGGCTTTGGGGATACTGTTGGGGGTGAAAGTGTTGTTGTATTCGGCGCTTAGCACCAGCAGGTTTTTACTGCGGGTGAAGGCCACATACAAAAGACGCATTTCTTCGCTGGCGGAATTGTCCTTTATGTGGCTTTTTATCGCCCGCACATTCAGCGTTGAATGGTTGTAGCCGAACCTGGTGTTGGCGTACATTCCCACGCCCAGCTGTACATCCAGCAAAAATCTCCGGCTGGAGTCAACACGGTTGAACTTTGTGCCCAGTCCGCACACAAAGCACACCGGGAATTCCAGGCCTTTGGAGGTGTGCATGGTCATTATGGCTATGGCTTTGTCATTTTTCTGCGCTGCGGTTGAGTCTGCACGGCCTCTTTCCAGGTACAGGTCAATCCAGCGCAGAAAGTCGCGCAGGCTGCTCTGGTTGTTTTTTGCCCAGTTTTTGGCAAAATCTATAAACCAGCGTATGTTTTCGCGCTTTTGCGGCCCGTCATTACTGAATGCAATGCGCTGATAGTATCCGGTTTTTTTGCACACATAGTCTATTAGTTTGTCAGCGGAATAAACTCCGCCCACATAGGATATATCTTTCAGTACACCCAGCATATAACGGGATTTTTCATCGTCTGCGGCGGCCAGCGCCTTGTACAGGTTCATTTGCTTGCCTGCGGACTTTATTTTCAGTATTTCGTCCAGGGTGAAGTCAAACATATCTCCGAACATCGCCGCTGTCAGGTATACTTCCTGCAAGGGATTGGCCGCGACGCGCAGAAGGTTGATTATATTCTGCACTTCTCTTTTGCGCAAAATCAGCTCGTCGTCCTTTACAAAGGCTTCAAAGCCCAGCTTTTCCAGTTCTTCCTTGTACAGTGCAAACTGCTTTGCGTTGCGCATCAATATGCAGAAATCGCCGCTTTGCACAGGGCGTGGGCCGTTTTCGGTCTGTATTATATAGCCGTCCTTTATCATGTGGCTGATTGCGGCGGCGGTATTTTTGGCTTCGCAGCCGTTTTCACTTACAAGCAACTGCACGCCCAAATCCCGCGACGGTTCTTTCAGGGTTTTCAGCCGTTCATTTTCATCGTAGTCCACCCCTCCGCACAGTCGGCTCATCAGCCGGGTAAAAATGTAGTTTACACCCCGTATGACCGGGTATTCACTGCGGAAATTGTGGGGCAGGAATATGGTGCGCCCGGCATCCGGGTCGTTTAACCCCACAGCCCTTTTTTCCAAAAAAATCTGCGGGCTGGCCTTGCGGAAACCGTATATGCTCTGCTTTACATCTCCAACAACATACAGGTTGGACAGGCCGGGTTTTGCAATCATGGAAAAAATTTCGTCCTGTATATAGCTGGTGTCCTGAAATTCATCCTCCATGATGTATTCATATTCACTGCGCAGGGTTTCTGCCAGGGCGGTGGGGCTTCCGTCTTCATTTTGCAGCAGCTGGAGGGCGAAATGTTCAAAGTCGGAAAATTCAAAGGTTTTTCGGCTTTTTTTCAGCTCCATCAGTTCCTGCTGATATTTTATAAACACGCTGAAAAGAGCCCTGACCGCCCCTGCGGTGGCCTGTATATCCCGCCGCCGCTTTTCTTCGTCCAGGTACTGAGCCAGCTCCTGCATATGGGATACAATATTGTAAAATTCTTTGTGGACAATATCCTTTATGGCCTTGCTTTCGTCGCAGGCCGGTTTTGCCCTGCCCAGGGAAATTTTTTCGGTGGACAGCAGGTCTTTCAGCCGTTCGGTCTGTTTAGTTTCCGCCGCCTGTAAAAGACGGGCGGCATATTGCTGTATCTTTGATATGCCGTCGTCATATCCGTCAAAGGCGCCCAGGTCGTATATATCTCTCATTCTGCCGGCCAGCGTTGTCAGATAGTCGGCACTGAGGGCAAGTTCGGCCATGATCCGCGCCGCCGCCGGGCTGTCTGCCATATTCTGCCGCCGGTCGTACTGCCGGGCATATTTCTGCGCTGTCTGCATCGGGTGGGGCAGGGCAGAAAAGAAATAATTCATACGGGACAAAAATTCCCTTATATCCTTGTCACTGCTGCTTTTGCCGTAAAAAGACACCAGCTGTCTGAAATCTTCCAGCTCATAGCCGTAGTTCATTGCCTTTTCAATGGCTTTCCGGTGCAAAGAAGCGGCCAGGGCTTCGTCACATATGGTAAAATCGGCGCTGATATCCAGGCTTTCAAAATTTTCCCTGACCAGCTTTATGCAAAAGGCGTGAATTGTGGAAATGTCAGCTTTTTGCAAAGCCACTTTCTGGCTTTTGAGATAGTTGTTTTGGGGAAACTGCTTTATCCTTTCATTTATGCCTTTTTCAATTCTTTTTTTAAATTCAGCCGCAGAGGCGTTGGAAAATGTAACTATCAGGAATTTGTCCGCCGATACCGGATGCTTTTCGTCCAGCAGCAGGCGCAGGGCCCTTTCCACCAGCACCGTGGTTTTTCCGCTGCCGGCCGCGGCGGAAAGCACTGTCAGTTTTTCCCGGTTTTCCATGGCCCGCAGCTGCCGGTCAGTCCACTTTACCGCCATTTATTTGTCCTCCTTTCCCAGTTTTTCAAAATCATTCTTTTTCATCTGTCTTGTGTTGTCGTTGTTCTGGCACACGCTGGCAAACAGACACCAGCGGCAGGGTTTGTAGCCGGAGCCGTCCTCCAGCGGCAGACATTCAAACTTGCCGCCGTATACATCCTCTGCCATGTTTTTTACGCTGTTTACTGCATATTCCAGTATATATTCAAAAACTTTCCGGTCCACGGTTTTGCTTTTGGAGGCGGGCTTTATCTTTTCACTGCCCTGTATCACTCCGCAGGCGCCCCGGCCGACACCGTCAAAGGCAGTGCTTATCTGCCGGTCTGCCAGCGCCAGCCCCACCGGTGTGTAAAGCTCCTTGCTTTCATCGTCAAAATTGAAAGCCGCGTCCGCCGGCTGGTATATTACAGCGCCCGGCGCCAGCTGTTTTTCAGCCTTGCCGAAACCGGCTTTCAGCAGGGCGCTCATGTACAAAAGCAGCTGGGATGACAGGCCGTTATACACATCGTCCAGGCTGAACTGCTGGGTTCCTGTCTTGTAGTCCACTATCCTGAGATAGTCTTTGTCTGTGCCGCGGTATATGTCCACGCGGTCGCACACGCCGGCTATATTCACCGTCTTGCCGCCGGAAGTGGTCACTTTCAGCGGAGGTATTTCTGAGCCCAGGCCGATTTTTTCCTCAAAGGCAATGGGATGGAACAGCGCGCGGCTTTGCTCGCTGTGAATGTATTTCAGCAGTTGAACGGCGTTTTCTTTCATGTTTTCATGCCGGGCGGCAAATTTCGGCCGGTCTGTCAGCCGCGCCGGATATGCCGAGGATATATATTCCTCCACCGCCCGGTCTATGCAGGGAAGGATGTTTTCCCAGGGTGTTTTCCCGAATTCTTCCCCAAACTGCCCCATGACTTTCCGCGCTATGAAATGCAGGTAGTTGCCGGCAGTTCGCGGGGAAAATTCCGCTTTTTCCAGCGGCTGTATTTCCAGCACCCTTTGCAGAAAATACATAAAAGCGCAGTTGTAGTAACTTTGTACCCGTGTGGGGGACAAGGTCAGATAATTGCCCAGCACCTGTTCCAGTAAAGCCAGGTCGTGTATCATAAAATCCTTTTGTGGCACAGCGGCCGATGATATTCCCAGACGGGTCAGCAGGTCAATATACGCCTGCCTGTTGGTGTTGTCCGCCTGCCGGCTGATATACTGCGCAAAGAATGTCGGATTTATGGCGTATTCTTCCGGTGTGGCTGTGGCCCGGGGCAGACAGAGAGCCTGTCTGAGCCCGTCAATTTCAGCGCTGAAAAACTGTTTTGTGTCGATATTCTTTTTACAGCAGGAGATATACAGCAGTTCTCCGGCGCTGGTCAGCGCTTTGTAATAATAAAGATTTTCAAAGCTGAACAGGTTTTCAAAATTGTTTTTCAGCGGATAGTTGTTTTCCTTTAAAAACTGTCTGTCCGTTGCAGACAGTAGGCCGCTTTCTGCCACTACGGCAGGGAAAATATCCTGGGCGGCGCCAAGGATAAATACAGCCTTTACCCGTTCAAGCTTCATTCTTTTGGGGTCGGTTATCATAACGCAGTCCTGGGTCCGCGGGGCAAAACCTATGGCTGCGCCCTCTATCATAAGCATAAACAGCCGGCTGATATCTCCCGGTGTCAGCCGGTCATAGCCGGTGATTTCGTACAGGCTGTCCAAACATTCCATAACTGTGTCCCACTGGCGCACAAGCAATTCCCTGTCGTCTTTGGACGGCATGTCGCCTATCATCTTTTCCATCGCTTCATCGGCTTTCAGCCCCAGGGCGATATCGTAGGCTGTTTGCAGCAGCCTGTCGGCGCCCATAGGGGTGCTGTATGGGAACGGGGCAAAAATTTCCCGCAGTGCCCGGCGCAGGCCGTTGATTTTTTTCAGGTATCCTTCTTCCTCCTGCGTCATCTGCCGCTTTATGCCTCCGGGCGAAAGCCGGAATGGCCGGGAAAGGTCAAAATCAAAGTCCCGCCATATATACAGATAATTTTCCAGCATGTTTACTGTTTCTTCGTCAAAGCCGGTCAGCCCGGTTTTCAGCAGCGGGATTATGTTTTCGGCATTAAGCCCCTGATCCATAACATCCAGTATACTTTTGAACAGCATTACCGGTGCGCTGGATGAGATTATTCTTTTTGCATCGATAAAATAGGGTATAGCGGCGGCGGTGAAACTGTCCTGCAGCTGGTTTTCATATTTTTCCAGCTGGGGACATACTACGGCTATGTCATTGTACATATAGCCGTTTTTTACCAGGGTGTTTATTTTGGCGGCGGTGAAAGCCACCTCGTCATACTGGCTGTCAAACTCTGTGGCAAACACATGGCCGCCGTCTGCCGGCTTATAATCTGCGCCCTGCAAAAACATATCCACCTGTCTCAGGTCTTCATTTTTAAAACGATATGGCACGGACATAACCGTCGGCTTTGCAATTTTTATACCGCTGTCTTTGGCGGCTTTTATCAGCTGTGCGGCGGTGTTCTGCACAAAGGAAAAGTTGCCGGTGCCGCCGGTGGTATCATACAGGCTGTCACAGGTCAGGGCAAAGGTTATGCTTTTGCCGGCGCTCATCATGTTTTTCAGCACAGCCAGCTGGCCGAAACTGAAACTTTCAAACCCGTCCACAAAAATATGAGTGTCTTTGGTATACCGGCCCGGCAGAACCTGGGACAAAAGCAGCAGCAGGTCTTCGCCGTCGCAAAATCCGTCGCTGATTATACCGCAGTATTCTGAATAAATCCGGGACAATTCTTTCAGTTTTGGGCTTTTTTGCGGCATACTGCCCACCAGCCGGTACAGCTCCCGGGCAGAGATACCACTGCGCTTGAAATCGTCAAAAAGGCCGGACAGGCTGTATGCAAAGGGAAAATGGTTTGCCTGTCTGGAATAAAGCTGCAGCCGGTTTTTGCATCTGTCGGCGGCTCGCCTGGCCATAACCGCTTTGCCGGCGCTGTCCAGCACCTTTCCGGCCAGCTGACGGTAGTTGTTCTGTACATCTCTCATCAGGCTGGTAAAGCTGTACAGGCTGACAAGAGATGCCTGTGTGTCTTCCAGGGAAGAAAACAGTATGCTTTCACCTGTTTTGGAAAATTGTTCCGGCACAATCAGCAGGCATTTTTCCCCCTGCTGTGCCAAAGATATTATCTGATTTGTAATATAAGCGGACTTGCCGGTACCGGCTGTCCCGATGACAAATTTAAGCATAAAAACCCCCTTGCCGTAATAATTGTATTATAGCATACGCCGTTGAATTTTAAAATGCAAACACATGAGTATATTTTCGCTTTTGCAAGAAATAATAATAAAAAAACATCAGAGGTGAAAAATTATGTTAAGCAAAATTGCACTTGGCCTGCTTATGGTAGGCGGCTTGAACTGGGGCCTGGTAGGTCTGCTGAATTTTGACCTGGTGGCCTTTATTTTCGGCTCACAGCAAAATATGTTTGCCAGAATAGTGTATGTGGTTATCGGTCTGTCTGCGCTGCTGGCGGCACCGCTGCTTTTTGCACCGCAGACTGACAGCAATATGAAAAACGGAGGAATGTAATCCTCCGCTTTTTCTTTAAAATATGTACAAATATATATAATACTTACAAACCTCAACGCAAAAACTTTATTCAGTTATACAAAAAAACAGCTTTTTGGCTGTATTTCACAATCATTTTACAAATTGGGTGATAAAATTATAAAGAAAAGTATGCAATAAATAATATAACAGAGGAATGTTTTGATGAGTATGAAGCTGGGCATTGATATTGGCAGCACCACTGTAAAGGTAGTTGTTCTGGATGAAATCGGCAGTGTGCTGTATCAAAGTTATGAAAGACATTTTGCCAAAGTAAGGGAAAAAGCTGTACAGCAGCTGGAAAAGGCAAAAGAATTTTTGCAGGGAAAAACTGTAAATGTTGCCATAACCGGCAGCGCCGGCCTGGGCGTTGCAAAGGCGGCAAACCTGCCTTTTGTGCAGGAAGTTTATGCTACGGCAGCGGCAGTAAACCGGTATATACCGGGCGCCGATGCGGTTATAGAACTTGGCGGCGAAGATGCGAAGATAATATTTTTCCGCGGCAGCCTGGAAGAAAGGATGAACGGCAGCTGCGCCGGCGGCACAGGCGCCTTTATCGACCAGATGGCCACGCTTTTGGATGTAAGCGCTGACGAGCTGGACGAGCTGAGCCTGAAACATGAAAAGATATACCCCATAGCCAGCCGCTGCGGCGTTTTTGCCAAAAGCGATATACAGCCGATACTGAACCAGGGCGGCAGAAAAGAAGATGTGGCCGCCAGTATTTTCCAGGCTGTGGTGGACCAGACCATAGCCGGTCTCAGCCAGGGCAGACAGCTGGACGGCAAGATAGTTTTTCTGGGCGGCCCCCTGCATTTTCTCAAAGGTCTGCGTGAAAGGTTTGTCGAAACTTTGCACCTGGACGAAGAGCACGGCATTTTCCCGGAAAACGGACAGGTGTTTGCGGCACTGGGCGCGGCAGTGTGTTCGGAAGAATACGCCCCCGAAACCTACGACAGCATTATAGACAAACTGAACAATGCTGTCAGTGCGTCAACAATAGACAACCCCATGCCGCCGCTGTTTGAAAGTCAGCGGGATTACGACCGGTTCCGGGAAAGACACAGCAAAGCCACCCCGGTGTCGGTGGATATAAATGAGTACAGCGGCGATGCCTATATAGGTATAGACGCCGGTTCTACCACCACAAAAGTTGTTCTGATGGCGGAAAACGGCGGTATACTGTACAGCTATTACAATTCCAACAAAGGCAACCCGGTGCAGGTGGTGAAAGCACAGCTGGAAGAAATTTACCGTCTGTGCGCAGATAAAATACATATACGCGCCGCCGGTGTGACCGGATACGGCGAAGACCTGATAAAGAATGCTTTTAAGGTGGATTTCGGCCTGGTGGAAACAGTGGCCCACCTGAGGGCGGCTGAACATTTCCGGCCGGATGTGGATTTCATCATCGACATCGGCGGTCAGGACATGAAATGCTTCAAGATAAAAAACGGCGTTGTGGACAGCATAATGCTCAACGAGGCCTGTTCATCCGGCTGCGGTTCTTTTATCGAAACCTTTGCCAAAGCCCTGGGCTATGATATTGCAGATTTTGCAAAATTGGGTCTGTTTGACAAAACGCCGGTAAACCTGGGCAGCAGATGCACAGTGTTTATGAATTCCAGTGTAAAACAGGCGCAGAAAGACGGCGCCAGTGTAAATTCCATCAGCGCAGGCCTGTCCATATCGGTGGTGAAAAACGCAATTTACAAAGTTATAAGGGCGGCATCTGCCGACGACCTGGGCCAGCATATAGTGGTGCAGGGCGGTACATTTTTGAATGATGCAGTGCTGCGCGGCTTTGAGCAGGAGATAGGCAGGGAGGTAATCCGCCCGACAATTGCCGGCCTTATGGGCGCTTACGGCGCGGCACTGTACGCCAAAGACAGAGGCCTGGAACACAGCGGCATAATCACTGCCGAAGGTCTGAAAAACTTTGTGCACAGCGCAAGGCCGACCACCTGCAACCTGTGTACCAACCACTGCGCCCTGACGGTGAACACCTTTGAAAACGGCCGCAGATTTATATCCGGCAACCGCTGTTCCCGCCCGCTAGGCAAGGAAAAGGCCGATACCCCCAACATATATCAGTACAAGCTGGCAAAACTGCTGGCAATGCAGGGCGTTGGCAAAGGCGACGGCAGCCGCGGCAAAATCGGCCTGCCCCTGGGGCTGAATATGTATGAAAACCTGCCCTTCTGGTACCGGCTGTTTACAAACCTGAATTTTGAAGTGGTGCACAGCGGCAAGGCGGACAGAGGCACATACAAGCTGGGACAGAACACAATACCCTCCGACACTGTGTGCTACCCGGCAAAGCTGATGCATGGCCAGGTTGAAAAACTGATAAACATGGGTGTGACCAATATTTTCTATCCCTGTATGTCCTACAATTTTGACGAGGGCAAAGGGGACAACAACTACAACTGTCCGGTGGTGGCCTATTATCCGGAGCTTATTGCCGCCAATGTTTCCGACACGGAAAAGATAAACTTTATGAACCCATATGTGGGCCTGCACAAACCCAGGGAGTTTGCCAAAAAGATGGCCAGGTTTATGCAGGAAAAATTCGGAATACATCACCATGAAACTGTCAAAGCGGTGCGCGCCGCATACAAGGCCTATCACGCCTATAAAGATGACATAAAGCACAGGACAAGGGAATACATAAATATCGCCAGGGAAAGAAAACTGCCTATAATTGTTATCGCCGGCAGACCGTATCATATCGACCCGGAGATAAACCACGGCATAGATGAGCTGATATCTTCTTTCAACCTGGTGGTAATCAGTGAAGACGGCATCAGCGACATACTGGACAAACGGCCGCGCAAGGTGCTTAACCAGTGGACCTATCAGTCCCGTATGTATCAGGCGGCCAGGTATGTGTGCACACAGCCGGATATGCAGCTGGTACAGCTGGTCAGCTTTGGCTGCGGCATAGACGCCATAACCACCGACGAGGTAAGGGATATACTGGAAGGCGCCGGCAAGCTGTATACACAGATAAAGATAGACGACATATCCAACCTGGGCGCCGTCACCATAAGAATACGCAGTCTTATTGCGGCGATGCAGGCAAAGGAGGAAAAGTAAAATGGCAAAACTGGAATACGATGAAAACGGCCGTCTGCTTTTTACCGAGGAGATGAGAAAGGAATACACCATTCTTATCCCGCAGATGCTGCCGGTGCACTTTACCATAATGCGCCAGATACTGATAAACGAGGGCTATAAATGCGAAACCCTGGGCGGCAACCCCAGGCAGATAGTGGACACCGGCCTGAAATATGTACACAACGACACCTGTTATCCGGCCCTGCTGGTTATCGGCCAGCTGATAAACGCGCTGAACAGCGGCGACTATGACAGGGACAAGGTGGCGCTGATGATAACCCAGACCGGCGGCGGCTGCCGTGCGTCCAACTACATACATCTGTTGAGAAAAGCGTTGAAAAAAGCCGGCTACGAACAGGTGCCGGTAATAAGCCTGAACCTGTCCGGACTGGAAAAAAATCCGGGTTTCAAACTGTCGCTGGATTTGGGCATTAAAATGGCTTACGCAATGATATACGGCGACCTGATTGTACTTTTGGCCAACCAGACACGCCCCTATGAAAAGGAAAAGGGACGCACCGACCGGCTGGTAGAAAAATGGGAAAAAGAACTGGTGGGACAGTTTGCCAAAGGCGTAAAGGTGAGCAAAAAAGCGGTGGTGGAGAATATGGACAAAATCTGCGCCGACTTTGCCGCCATACCCGTGGGTGAGAAAAACAAACCCAGGGTAGGCATAGTGGGGGAAATATATGTAAAATATTCACCCCTGGGCAACAACAACCTGGAAGACTTCCTACTGGGCGAAGGCTGTGAGCCGGTGGTACCCGGACTTATGGACTTTATAATCTTCAAAATCTACAACCGCGAGGTTGATGTAAACCTGTACGGCGGACACCTGGCCAAAAAGGCGGTGTGCGCCCTTATGAGAAAATTTGTCGAAGGATATCAGCAGGCGATGATAGATGTAATAAACAAATATCCCGCTTTCCGCGCCCCCGGTACATTCTCGCACCTGGAACATCTGGCCATGAACTATCTGGGCCCGGGCAACAAAATGGGCGAGGGCTGGCTGTTGACCGGCGAAATGCTGGAACTTATCAACGACGGTGTGAACAACATTGTCTGTACACAGCCTTTCGGCTGTCTGCCCAATCACATTGTGGGCAAGGGTATGATAAGAAAGATAAAGGATGATTATCCCCAGAGCAACATTGTGGCCATAGACTACGACCCCAGCGCCACAAAGATAAACCAGGAAAACAGGATAAAACTGATGCTGGCCAATACAGGCAAGATGAAACAGTTTGTCAAAAACTGAAAGAAAAAAGACACGGTGCCAAACCGTGTCTTTTTTGTATGGGGAAAAACTAAAAGTCTCTTTTCTTGTAAATTGAAACGGATACTGCCATGGAGGCGATAAGAATTAAAATTGAAACGGCAGAAAAAATCAGCAGACCATTACGCAAAATATTTTCTATAACCTGTTCTGGAACTGTTATATGCCAACCCGCTTTCACTGCGATATACATGCCTCCAAAAATTACAGCCGCTGGTAACAGCATTACCACCAGTATGGCTATGCGGCTTTTTTCAGCTCCAAGTTTGTAGACCACAGGTATGGTGAAACTCATATATATAACAGCGGTACAGCTGGCACTTATTAGTGCGGCAGTAAATTCTGCTGGATTTATTTTATCCGACACAAAGAACGCGGATACATCGCACACGATACAGAAAGCCAGGGACAACAACCCTAACACATATTTTGAAAGCGCAACCTTCGTCCTGCTAACAGGAAGGGAGGCGGTGTAACTGTTCCAAGTGCACCTGTCATCATAGGCGATAGCTGTCATGGGGATTATGGCGCAGGCCAATACGAAAAATGTGTACAGGAATGAAGTGTTTCCGGTTTCAGCACCGATAATCCGGTAAATTATTATCATTACGGCGTATATTCTCAGGGTGGCTTTCAAAGTGTAAATATCCTTTAACAATAAGCCTTTCATCAGTGTTTGCCCTCCTTTACATAGTACAGCATAATATCTTCCAGCGAGGCTTTGTCAATAATGTGACCGGGGCCGATTTTGTCCCTGTACACCAGCGCGTCTACGGAATAGGCGTTTTTCCTGGCGTGCACAACCCGGCTTTTGTCTATATTTTCAAATTCCTCTGCCGAACAGCGCAGCATACCGTAGGTACAATCCACCTCGTCTTTTGTCATGGAAAACACTATCCGGCCGTCATTGATAAATGTGATGTAGTCGCACACCTTTTCCAGGTCGGAGGTGATGTGGCTGGACATAAACACGCTGTTTTCCTCGTCCTGGACAAAGTCCAGCAGCATATCCAGTATCTCATCCCTTACCACCGGGTCCAGGCCGCTGGTGGCTTCGTCCAGTATCAGGGTTTTGGCGCCGTGGCAGGTGGCGGCGGCGATGGACAGTTTCATCTTCATGCCTTTGGAATATTTGTTCACCGGCTGTTTGGGGTTGAGGCCGAAAGCGGCGCAGTCTGCCAGAAATTTGGCGCTGTCCCAGCGGGAGTAGATGTTTTTCATAAATTTGTTTATCTCTTTGTAATTGAGAGTTTCGGGAAAAGGACACTCGTCCAATACCAGGCCGATGTCCTCTTTCTGCCGCGCGCTCAGGTTTTCTGTGGGCACGCCGCTTATTTTACAGCTGCCGCCGTCAGCCTTTGCCCGGCCTGTCAGCAGGGATATGGTGGTGCTTTTGCCTGCGCCGTTGGCGCCGATAAAGCCCATTATGTATCCTTTGGGCAGGGTTATGTCCACATTTTTCAGTTGAAAGGACGGCCAGT
>CASFSP010000022.1 GCA_949297385.1 uncultured Oscillospiraceae bacterium | reverse complement strand
GCTGATGCTGATGAGAAAATTGAAGCTAAAAGACAGCTTATAGCGCAAAAAGAGGAAGAAAACCGCCGGTTCGTGGCCCAAAGGCTGGAAATAGAGGCCGAAAGGACCAGGATAAACACAGACAATAAAGACCTGCTGTCCAAAAAGGAAGAACTTTCCGGACAGATTGCCAAAACCGGCGAAAGAATAAGCTCCATGGAAACAGCTTACGATGAAATAATTGCCAAGTTGTGGGAAGAATATGAGCTGACAGTGCAGACTGCAAGGGATTTTTGTGTGCGGATAACAGACGAAGCGTCGATGAAAAAAGACCTGGCCTCGGTAAAAAATGCCATAAAGCGACTGGGCAGTGTAAATGTGGGCGCCATTGAAGAATATAAAGAGGTATCCCAAAGATATGAATATCTGAAAGGCCAGCTGGAAGATTTGCAGGAAAGCAGAAACCGGCTGGTAAAGCTGATAGCATCCCTTAATAGTGAGATGATAAGTCTGTTCAGCCGGAGCTTTGAAATAATAAACGACAACTTCGGCCGTATTTTTGCCGAATTGTTCGGCGGCGGCAGCGCCAGGCTGGAACTGGTGGATAAAGAGGATGTGCTGTCCAGCGGTATCGAAATTTCGGTAAATCCTCCCGGCAAGGTGATAAAAAGCCTTACCGCGCTGTCAGGCGGGGAACAGGCGATGGTGGCCCTGGCAATATATTTTGCCATACTGGCTCACAATCCGTCGCCTTTCTGTGTGCTGGATGAAATAGAGGCGGCTTTGGATGATGTCAATGTTACCAGATATGCAAACTATCTGCACAGAATATGTGACAGGACGCAGTTTATAGTTATCACCCACCGCCGCGGCACAATGGAAGCCGCCGATGTGATTTACGGTGTGACAATGCAGGAGGATGGTATTTCCAAACTGCTGAAACTGGATGTAAACAACCTTTCACCGTCTATTTTGAATTAAGGAGTAAACAATGGGACTGTTTGACAAACTGGGCTTTGGCCTGAAGAAAACAAAGGGAGGCATTTTTGATTCCATCACCAGGGCATTGATAGCCTCTCCCATAACCGATGATATGTACGAAGACCTGCTGGACCAGCTGATTATGGCCGATGTGGGCTATGATACCAGCCGGTATCTGTGCGAAGAGCTGGAAAAAAGGGTGAGAAAAGAAAAGGTCAAAACCGGACGGCAGGCAGTGGAACTGCTGAAAGAGATAATAACCGAACTTTTGTCCGCCGACGGTGAAATGAACACAGAAGGCAAGCCTGCCGTACTGTTGATGATAGGTGTAAACGGTGTTGGCAAAACCACTTCTGTGGGAAAACTGGCCTGGCTGTACAAACAGCAGGGCAAAAAAGTTCTGCTGGCGGCAGCTGACACTTTCCGCGCGGCGGCGGCCAGCCAGCTGAAAGAATGGGCTGACAAGGCAGGAGTTGATATAGTTATACACCCGGAAGGCGCCGACCCGGCGTCAGTGGTGTTTGATGCAGTGACCAAAGCAAAAAAGGAAGGTTATGACATTGTTATATGCGATACTGCCGGCAGGCTGCACAACAAGAAAAATCTTATGGCTGAACTGGGCAAGGTGCGCAGGGTTGCGCAAAAAGCTGATGCCGAAGCGCCGGTGGAAACCCTGCTGGTGCTGGAAGCCGTAACCGGCCAGAACGCCATAAGCCAGGCAAAGGAATTTGTGCGGGCGGCAGATGCAACAGGTATAATACTGACCAAGCTGGACGGCACCGCCAAAGGCGGCAGCGTTATTTCGGTAAAACGCAGTTTGGGTATACCGGTGAGGTTTATCGGTGTGGGCGAGGGTATGGATGACCTGATGCCCTTTGACGCCGAGGCTTTTGCCGACACACTTGTAAGCTTGCAGGAGGAAGAACAATGATATTTGCACGGGCCACAAACAACAGAAAAAAGCTGGCTGAAATTCAAAGAATTCTTCATGTACTGGGCCATGACGCCAAAACCCTTGATCAGCTGGGGATAAATATTGAAATTGAAGAAAACGGCACAACATTTGAAGAGAACGCACTGATAAAGGCAAAGACCATAGCAAAAATATGCAATATGCCCACCATCAGCGACGATTCAGGCCTGGAAGTGGATGCTTTGGGCGGCCGGCCCGGTGTTTATACTGCAAGGTATGCCGGAGAGCACGCCACAGACGATGAGAATATAGACAAGCTGCTGGAAAGTCTGGCAGGTGTTGAAAAGCAGGACAGGACGGCAAGGTTTGTCAGCTGTATATGTCTGTATTTCCCGGACACGGATGAGCACATAAGCTGTGTGGGCACCTGCGAGGGCTATATAGGCTTTGAAAGACAGGGCGACGGCGGTTTTGGCTATGACCCGGTGTTCATGGTAGGGGATAAAAGCTATTCCCGGATGAGCGCCGAAGAAAAGGACAGCATCAGCCACAGAGGCAAGGCCATGAGGATGATGGCAGAAAAAATAAAAGGTCTTTCACTTTAATTTAAAAAAATTAACAAATTTGTAATTTATTATTGTATAAAATGAGGGAGTTTATATGTTAACATCAAAACAACGCGCTTTTCTGCGCGGACAGGCCCAAAGCCTGGACACGATTTTTCAGATAGGAAAAACAGGATTTACAGCTGAAAGCGTACAGGCAGTGACCGATGCGCTGAATGCCAGGGAACTGATAAAACTGCGTGTACTGGACACCTGCCCCTATTCAGCAAAGGAAGCAGCAGCGCTGTTGAGCGAAGAGACAGGCAGTGACAGCGTACAGGTCATAGGTTCCAAATTTGTTCTGTTTAAACAAAAGAGCAAGGACTCCAAGTACGATCTGAAAAATCTTACAGTTTTGTAAAGGATTTATATGGATATTTTGTTTTTCGGCGGCGCTTTTGATCCGCCTCATACAGGGCACAGTCATATACTGAGCCGGGCGCTGGGTTATAAGACCTTTGACAAAATTATAATAATGCCCACAGGTACTCCCGGGCACAAGTCCGGGTGCAAAGCCCCGTTTCCCATAAGGAAACTGATGGCGCAGAAAGCTTTTGAATATCCGGGACTGAATGTGGAAGTTTCGGACTATGAGGGGCTGCGAGATGAGAAAAGTTACAGCTACATAACCCTGGAACATCTGAAAAAGGTGTATCCCGGGGCAAAAATCTGGTTTCTGATCGGTGCAGACAGCGCGATAAATATGAAGAGCTGGGTCAACTGGCAAAGACTGGCGGCGCAGACAGCTTTTATAATTCTTGACAGAGGGCGGCAGGATGGTTCCGTGCTGCAAAAGGCCGTTGAAGAGATAAAAGTTTACAGTCCGGACAGCATTGTGCTGAAAAGCCGGCCGGTGGAACAGTCTTCCACCCGGATAAGGCAGCTGGTGCAAAAAGGTGCCGATATAAGCGAGCGGGTATGCCCGCGGGTGCAGAAAATAATTATGCAGTCGGCGCTTTATGAAGAGGATTATTATAAAAGAAATATATCCACCGCACGATTTCTTCTGCCGCTGATGATGGATGAAAAAAGACAGAGGCATACACTTAATGTGCGGCGGCTGGCGGTAAAGCTGGCGCTGAAACATGAGGCAGACCCGGATAAAACACAGCTGTGTGCCCTGCTACATGATGTTATGAAACAGGCACCGCGCCGGGAAATACTGCGTCGTGCCAGTGCTTTTCTGGGACGGGAAACAGCCCAAAGCAAGCCGCCGGAGGTTTTGCACGGCTTTGCCGCGGCGCATTTTGTCCAGAGAGAGATGGCCATAGATGACGATGAAACATTGTGGGCACTGCGCAGCCACACCTGCGCAAGACCAAATATGAGCGATGTGGAAAAGATTTTATATCTGGCGGATATGCTGAGCGCAGAAAGAAAGTTTGATGGCAAAAACCGGTTGCTGGATGCAGCGTATGAAAATCTTGATAACGCCATGGAGCGGGCGCTGGAAAGCAGTCTTGCCTGGCTGAGAGAAAAAAAGCGGCCGATAGATCCGGACAGCCTTCAGGCGCTGGATTATTTCAAAAGACTGAACAAAGATGGAGGAAATACTGATGGAAAATAAACATTCCCATGTTACCGAAAGCGAGAAGAGAAGACACAAAAAAGCAGTGAAAAGAAACAGGTTGCTGGC